>NZ_LMQJ01000044.1:0-11722 GCF_001424605.1 Bradyrhizobium sp. Leaf396 | reverse complement strand
AAGGATTCTATAACCGGACAAGGCTCCATTCCGCACTCGGATATATCCCCCCGATCGAGATGGAGCTAAAAGCCGCTTAACCCGTCCACTTTATCGGGGGAAGATCAATCCCTTTGCCCAACCACCCATACGCAAATGGTCAGCAGTCGTGCGGCTCCCAGGGAGACCCACCACGATGGAATAAATCAACCCTAAGGAACCAACAGGTGGGCTGATTTCCCTCAAATGCGCAGGAAATTCGCTGCCCGTCTCAAAGGACCAATTCTTCCAAAGGACGCATATCTTTAGTAAGGTGTCTTATTGACTGCAGGCAGCAGGCGGCTTTTGCTATAGTTTTCGCTGCATCGTTTCCTGCTTGCAGCGAAATGGCTTCGCCGCAGCGTTGAGCTATCGGCTCCTACTTTATGACGTCGCTTGGGACTTTTGCGTCAGCCCCAGGCTTGGAATTTGTAGATTAGGTGGGGTCACGGGACGTTGATCGAACCTCGCTAGGGTCCCGCCTAACCAACATCGGGTGAGTGAGACAGCGCTAAGTACATTGGTATGCGTTTTGCTTTCTATTGGACGTCGGAGCATTTTTATGAAGAGCGCGTTTTCGAAGGAGCGGAGACCACGCGAGCTGAAGAAGGTGAAGCGGGCGCCCAAGAGGCCTCCGGTCGCCGAGACCATCGCGGAGCGCTACCTCGAAGTTTTGCGGCTCAGGCAGCGTGTTCTCGAGGCAGATACGTTGCGTCTGGATCGACATTAGGAAGTGCGATTATGCGTTCTGTTTACGTCATGTCGCTCGTGGTGGGGATGGTGGCCTGGATCTGGGCGCTGACCACGGGGATTGTTTGGATCTTCGGCGCGTAGGGCAACTCTTGAAGATTGTCGCTCGGGCACGATCCTTGGAAGCCGGATATTCATCGACCAATAGTGGCTCTTGGCCTGCGATCGCCCTGTCGAACGAACAGGATCCTCCCGTTCCTCGACGTCGAAGCATCTCGCCTCGGAGTTGGACCGAGTTACTCTTAAAGGGGAACTCATCGATTAGCGTTGGTGGCCATCGGCGCAGGCTTAGCTAGAGCGTTTCACATTTTGATTGAGCATAACCGGCGGTTGCGAAGTAGTTGGCGCATTCGCGAGGCTGGATGTCCTGGACGAGGTGACCGATATGGCGCCAGGTGTCCTCGATGGTGCGTGGGGGTCTCACGCGGGTCGGAATGCTATGGGCTCGGACGGCATGTCAAAAGGGTTGTCTGGTTTGTGAAGCGGTGCGCGTCGTTAGGTGCCGCGAGTCGGCTTTCGGGGAAATATCTCGCGCGCAGCAAGTTCGAGCTCCAGATCGGTAATCCGCTCGAATATCCGGTTGGCAACCAATTCGGCCTCTGCGTCTGTCAGCGAGCGGATGCCAATGGACCGAAGTTCATCTCTCAAAATCTTGGCAACGATGGATTTAATGCTCATCGAACCTCTGGGTACGGGCGAAGCCTCTCGGTGATGGCGGCATCCAACACGAGGTTCGTGAACGATGACAGGGGTTCTCAGGGTGAGGCCCACCACTCGTCGGGAAATGGCTCCAGCGGAACCTCGATTGGGTTGTCGCTCGCAGCGTCCGGAAACGCACCGTTCTTTCCTGCTTGGTGGAGGGCAGCGCGGGGTGGTTTCTGGTCCGGCTGAACCGCTTGAGAATGTATTGAGTTTGCATCCAGTTCGATCGGGCAGTTCACCCGCAGCATTCGCTCCATGTCTGCACTGACGTTTGGCATCGAAATCTTCCTCTGAAAATGTCTACTGAAAAGACGAATTGCACCAACGCCTCCATGCTCGCGGCATCTGAAAAGGACACTATCCGCGCTCGACAGTTAAGCTAGCCGAGGCAAGACGACCGGTTTGTGAAATCACTCACACTTCGGATTGAATTGGAGCCCTGTCCACTCCTTCAGGGGAGCGTTCAAAGGGCAATGCCTGAAGTCTACCAGATCGTCTCTTGCCGCTCGATCTCGCGATCTTCCACCTGCTTTTCGCGGGGCGTCATATGGGCGCGGTGACGGCGATACCAGACATTGGCTGCCACCACGGTAGCTATCAGGGCGACTAGGAGGACTATGCCGATTGTTGTGTTCATGCAGGAAAACGCTGGGTCCCGTCGCCAGTTCCTTGTTTCACTCCTCAGGGGGCAGCGGATCGACGATCGGGGAAACGGCGGCGCAGGAGCAATTCGCCTCAGGCCGCCAGCCCGAGGGGCCGTTCTTGGGGAATGGCAGGCCAGCGACCTTCGGGCGAAACTGGGAGTTGCGCAACCCGATGCTACTGGAAGGGAGATGTATGTCAAACCACACCGTTTGCTGCCTCAGGGTGAGAGAGCAACTGCCACCCTCACAGCCGCCGGCGCCGATCACTCGCCCGGCGCCTCGCGCTGATCGCGGCCCTGATGCCATAGCCGATAGATGCGCCGAGCAGGAAGGCACTGATCCCGATTACGACGGCTAGGTTGAGATCGATCACGCGTCCTTGCCCCTTTATTGAGTCTTTTCAACGCGTAGCCGCTTGCGGCCGTTCCGGCGCGTCAAGCTCGATCCGACAACCCAGATTCCAATACCGCCGCGCGCGCCACCCGCTCTCTAGGTCAAGAGAACATCATTCATGGCAACTTCCGTTCCGTCCGTTCCGTCCGTGCCGCCGCCAGGCCAAGCCAAGGCGGTCGTGACCAAGGCGGCCGAAGGTCAATACCGACCGGGGCCCTATTTGCTCTCGGAGGGCTGGCTTTCCGCGACCGCCGGCAAGTTCATGAACTGGTGGCAGATGGGCTATTCGATCCAGCCTTACGGCCCGGCGGGGGCGATGGTCGAGGCGTGCGTCTCCGCCTATTCGCAGACGGTTGCGATGTGTCCGGGCGGGCATTGGCGATCGCTTCCGGAAGGCGGTCGCGAGGCGGTCACGACGTCGGATCTGGGACCGGATCCTGCGCAAGCCCAACGACTACCAGTCGATCTCCGATCTGCTGTTGAACATCACCCGTCGTCTCTATGAGAAAGGCGAGGCATTTGGCCTGGCGATCCGGAAGGATCGAAACGAGGTCAAAGAACTGCACTGGATGCGCCACAGCGTCCCGTACATTGCGAAAGATGGGTCGATCTTCTACGGCTGGGCGGCAATTAGGTCGTCGAGCGGCGCTTCGATCTCTCCTATTCGATTCCGGCGCGTGACGTGCTCCACGTGCGCCTGCATACGCCGCGCCACCCCTTGAAGGGCGAGAGCCCGATCCTGGCCGCGGCGCTCGACCTCGCCATGTCGGGCGCGGCGCTGAACCAGCAGGTGTCGTTCATCTGAATGCCGCGCGTCCGTCCTTCATGCTGGAGACCGATCAGCAGCTGACCGCGCCCCAGACCAAGGAGCTGCGCGAGCGCTGGGACGAGCAGACGAAGGGCGACGGCGCCGGCGGTACGCCGATCCTGGCGTGGGGGCTGAAGGCCAAGCCGGTCACCGTGACGGCGCAGGACGGCCACCCGCGAATCCAAGGATCAGTAGCACTCGGGCGCCCACGAATCTCGCTGAGGGCGGCCATCGTCAGGTCGCCCCCGATCGCCAACAGCCTCTCACGCATGACACCCTCAAATGGCCACGGAAATCCTAGCGATTGGCACGACCGCCGCGAGCTCCAGTGACGTGACGGTCTCGTCCGGAAGCACCCTGACCGTGTGTCTGAAAGACGCCGCCGGGGCGGTCGTCGGCTCTGGCGCCTGCGTCGAGATCCAGCTGAAGGCGGATGACGACGAGTATTTTACCGTCGCGCCGCTCAGCGCGTCAAAGCTGGCATTGGTCATCACCGGCGCGGGGACATACCGCTTCACCCACCGTGCCGGCACGTCGTGCGGTGTGTTTAGTGGCTGAGATCGTTCGCCCAGTTGTCCAGCCGGTCACGCTCCCGCTCGCTGGCGATCTGTTCACTGACCTTGGGGGAGCGAACGGCGCGCCTGCCACGCCACCCACTGCGTTCACGCTCACGGATATTGCGAGCGGACGCTTGTTTCAACGTGCTGCCGGTTCGACCAGCGGCCCTGTGCGCGCATCAGGCACCTACAGCGGAGGCACGCCGAGCGCGATCGAGCTTCAGGTCCTCAAGGTCTCCGACAATTCGATCGTCAAGGATTGGACGACTGCGACCGCGTCTATCGGCGGCGGGACATGGTCAGCGAGCGTTTCGGGCGTCGCGCAGGGTGGCAGCTACTACTTGAAGGCTCGCTCCGCTAATGCAACGGGCCTTGCTCAGACCGGCAGCAATCCGTTCTACGTCGGCATCTTCCTCGCTATCTACGGGCAATCGAACGCGCAGGGAATTTACGGAGGACCGTCATTATCTCCTCCCTCAGCTAACGCACTGACGATCTGGTACAACGGCTCCGCTGGGGCCGCGGTGCCAAGTTCAAACGGAATCCGGGAGCTTCTGAACGGCATTGCCTCTCTTGTAGGTGTGCCGGTCGGTGCCTGCGGGGGGGCGGTGTCTGGAGTCCCGATTTCCTTCCTCACGAAGGGTGCCGGCACGGGGCACTATGAGGCTGTGGCAGCGCAGATAGTTGCGGCTACCCACGATCTCGAATTCATCGTCTGGCATCAAGGCGAAGGTGACAGCGCGAACGGCACATCGCAGGCTGCCTATCCGGCGCAACTCGACGCGCTACACGGAAGCTTTGCGACCGATTTTGGTCGGAGCAAATCTACCATCCCGCTTGTTCTGTCAGGTCTTGGCACTGTCACGGGAGGCGCTTCAGGTTACGGGACAGATGCCTCTTGGGACGCAATGGAGCGAACGCTGCTCGACGCTCCGTCATCGCTCACGGGCGTCTATTATTCGCACAGCAACCGTGACGCGGTCATTGTCAATGCCAACGTCCACTACGATGCGGCAAGCTACGGCCGCATGGGCAAGCGCTACGCTCGCACCATTACGACATTGCTCGGCTCGACCAGCGGATATGAGAAGGTGAGCTTAGCGCCAACATCGGAAAGCGCATAGCTGACCGGTGGCGAACTTCCGTCGGCTTAAGCGCGAACGCTCCCAACCGCAGGCGCGGTGGCCGAACTCGACCTCCCTTGCCGCGAGCTGCTGTTCAAACCGCCGCCAGGTCTCGGCCACCAGCGGTTCGGCCAGCGATTCGGTGAGCTTGATCTCGGTCCGGCACTTCGGGCACACGATCTGAGGCTCAGTCATGCTCTTTTTCAACGTTCTCAATTCCGTTGATAGTGCCAGCCGGGCCTTGGCTTAAGCGGCGTCCGCAAAGTGTCCCCGGCGACTGGGGCGGCCGCGGCAGCCGGGATCTCGGCAGCCGCGTGGAGGAATTTGCCAACTTGTTGGTGTCGCGCGTCATCAGTGCCTCGTCGTCTCGGTCTCGCGATGCTGCAGGATCGCCTCGACGATCCGGCGAAGCCGTCGAACCGAGCCGCCGCGCCAGCCCCGCGCGACGGCGAGGTGCTCAGGTCCATCGAGTGGCCGCACCCATCTCTCGTCGATGCCTCGCTCTCGGGCGAGGTCGGCAATCATCGCCGGCAACAGGGCGTCGAGATGAGCCGCCGTGGGTTTGGGGAACGTCACCACGCGAAACCTGTCGCGGATCGGCGAGGGCAGGGGACCGAGACTGTTCGCCGTCGCGATGTAAGATACATGCGACAGGTCGAGATTGGTCTGCAGTGCCGGATCCGGATAGCGCACACTGGTCTCAGGCTCGAGGAAGCCGAGCAGGCAGTCCCAGAGACGGCCATAGTCGTTCCTGGAAGCTGCCTTTTCGAGCTCGTCGATGAGAATCAGCGGGTTGGCGATCTTGCCCTGAGCGACCGCAAGAAACGGATGGCAGGGTTCGGCCGAGTACCAGCGACGATCAGTGCCGCCAAACACCGCGCCGTCGCAGCGGCTCGCATCCGTGCGCCAGACGCTGACTCCCAGCAACTCGCCAAGCCTCCGCCCAAACCGGCTTTTGCCCCCGCCGGCATCGCCACACAGGAGTAGGGGACGCAGGCGAACCGTGGTTCGCCCGACCAGATCGGCAAGCGCGAAATCGATCACCTCACCTGCGTATGGAAACTCGAAGAGAAGCGCGTTGCGAACCTCCTGAAGGGGCGGGGCCTTCACGAGCGGCAAGGCGACGTTGATGACGCCCTTCAGCGGCCCCAGGATGTCTTTGAGCTTGCCATTCTTCATCTCCTCCGCGGAGAGGCGGGCCACCACGACGCTTTGGTTCGACGTGGGATCAGCAGGAGGCTCCTCGCGCTGATTAGAGGCGGTGGCTTCGGCCTTCTGCTGCTCCCGGCGTTCTTCCTCCTCTTTCAGCTTGCGACGCAAGGCTGCCCTGGCGGTGAAGATCCGGTGCTCGGCCATCATGGGCCCAAGCCTGATGGCGTTCATCAGGGCGCTGTCATGCTTCGTAACCAGATCGCTGCACGCGGGCAGAGCCGCCCAGCCGAAGGTGATTTCTTCAAGTTCGCTGCACAGCTCCTCGTTGGCCTCGCGGCAGACTTTCCTGAACGCCTTGACCAGTGCCTTGCCGACCCGGCGAAAATCGTCGAACAAGTTGGCGCTGTGCGGCAGAGGCAGGCACAACAAGCGGACGCAGTCCGCGAGGCTGCGCAGGGCGGGCTCGTCCTGACCGACGGCGCGCCGGTCGAGCTCGGCCGCGAGCGCAAGCCCGTTGGCGGTGCTTTCCGTCGCCGACCAGACCGCGGTCTCGGCGAGCCCGGGACAGACTTCGTTGATTTCGGCGATCAGCCGCTCCTGAATATGCGTACCGCCTTCGTTGGCCAGCATCGCATAGCGCAGAAGGCGCGGCAGCGCCTTCAGACGCTCGTCGAGATCCGACGAGTCAGCTGCAGCTCCGGTCGACGCGGCATCGGTCACGGCCGCGGGAAGGTCGAGATCGTCGGTGTCATCCGTTGCGGTCATGCCTCTTCCTCCGATCCGGAGGCTTCGGAAGAGCCGAGCATGCGGGGAACGTCTGCGGCGTCGGCCGGAGATCCCAGGCGGTAGAACCGCGACAGGCTTCGGACCCATTTGCCGTCAGGATCCGCCCACCAGAGCGGCGGCGTCATCACCATGCGATCGCCATGCACCGGGTGCCCCACCGCGTACCCGGCCAGATGCAGGCCCGCCGGCCTCAAGATAGAGATCCAGTCCCGCAGCAGCGGAGCCTTGTCCAGAAGTCGCGTCGGGACGCCTCGGCCGAAGCAGAGACGGTCGCAGTCGTCGGCGAGGGCGCGGAGCTGGTGGGACAGATCGAGCGAGATGTGGGCCGGATCGAGAAAAGGAAACATGCGCGTAAGCATTAGGAGAAACACCGGACGAGACAGGATATCGACTGGGTGGAGCGCGATGATCGGACCTAGGCGCCGATCTCGACTACGAGCGAGCCGTTGAAATCCGGGTTCTCGCTGCCGTAGCCGTGCGGATTGCAGACGATCCGGGTGTTGCCGAGCCGGTAGTCGCAGGAATTATGGACGTGCCCATGAATCCACAGCGCCGGCCGGTACGTTTCGATGGTCGCGGTCATGTCCGAAACGTAGGCGGCCGTCACCAGGTCGTTCCGGTACTGCGGCAGCACCGAGTTGAAATGAACGGCATGGTGGGAAAGGACGGCCGTCGGGCCACCGAAGTTCGTCGCCAGGATCGAGGCGATGTAGCTCCGCGACCGATGGTGCAGCAAGGCCGCTTCCCGCGGTCTGAATCGCGCCCAGGGCTCCTTTCGCCAGCCGATGCGACGGTGATCGTTCATCCCGGCAGCGCAAGCGTTCATGACCGCCAGCTGGTTCGCATCGCCGAAAATCCGGTAGTCGGTCCACAGCGTCGCGCCGACGAAACGGACTCCGACATACACGATCGTGTCGTTCTCCATCACGTGGATGTTGAAGGACGGCGCCCGTGCCCGGGCGAGCGCGAGCTCGTCTGGAACGAAACGGCGATAGTATTCGTGATTGCCGAGCACCATCAGGATCGGAACCGGCAGCGGAACGATCTTGCGCAGCTGTGCGAACGCCTGCACCGCGCCTTCGCAGACGTCGCCCGCCACGATGACGGCATCGATGCCATCGACGATCGAAATCGGCTTGACCGGCGCGACGTCCAGATGCAGGTCCGAAAAGACTTGAACCTTCATGCCCTCTCTCCGCTGTGGTGGCGCTCCCAGAAGGCCGTGAGCAGCACGGCCTCGGCCCGGCCGAACTTGCGCGGATTGCTCGAGTGGCGCAGGCCGTGCGTGTACCACGACGCGGAGAGCTCGGTGGCCAGTCC
This sequence comes from Bradyrhizobium sp. Leaf396, assembly GCF_001424605.1. NCBI lineage: Bacteria > Pseudomonadati > Pseudomonadota > Alphaproteobacteria > Hyphomicrobiales > Nitrobacteraceae > Bradyrhizobium > Bradyrhizobium sp. Leaf396. The sequence goes on along the minus strand of NZ_LMQJ01000044.1, from coordinate 3,468 downwards.
GTGATCGAGATCGGTCAGACCGATGACCTGAGCCAGGACCAGCGCCGCCGTCGCGTTCGGCGCGACTGCGGCGCGCATGAGCACCGACATCGCGATGTCGACGGTCAGCGTGGTCTCTTCGATCGGCATCAGGGCGAATGCGACGTCGATGGCGGCCGCGACATCGCCGGCGAGCGCGGTCGCGAGATCATCGCCACCATGGAGGACCCCGATCTGCTCCAGCGTCCTGAGCAGGATGTCCTGCTCGGCGTCGTGGAACGCATCGGACGGCAGCGTTCGCCACCATTGCAGGGGCGAGACGTCCCGGGCCTCGAGCGGCCACGGGCGATCCGGCGGCCTCTTGATCCCCCAGGCTGGGTTGTCGGTGGATGCGTTCGCCACAATCGATCCCCGATCGATCGCGGGCAGGGAGGCGGCCGCGCCAGCGCGGCGCGCTTCCTCGTGCCGGCGCTTATGCTCCGGCACCTCGCTTGCGTCGGACATGGGCGAGCTCCTAGGCCGCGAGCAGGATCGGCCGCGGATCGCGCGGCGGCTGCCACTTGCTGGAGTCCACATGCGCGCCGGTGACGACCTTCGCGGCGATGGCGGCCGACGGGAAGCACACGGCGACGCGCAGACGCTGCCGGTCTTGCACGCCCGGGATCGCCATCAGCGCCTGGGCGCCCGCGAGCTCATTGCGGCGCGTTTCAACGATCGGCGGCGCGCTCGGGTTGACCGTGCTGCGGAGCTCGGAACCGGCCATCACCACGAAGCCCTCGGGCGTGGGGAAGCCTCTCGCCCAGAGATCGCCGTAGTTGAGCTGGAGCTCGCTGCCGAGCGGCGGCGTGGCGATCACGCCGATCTGCATCGGGCCGCTGTCGTCCGGACCGATGATATCGACGTCGGCGACGGTGCGACGCTGGCTGGCGAAATTCGAGCGCAGCACGCGGCACCCGGCGTCGAACAGGAGCCGCTCGCCGTGCTCGACGAAGATGTCGAGCGAGGCACGGCGGTGGGAGGGCAGCTCCAGGACCTGCGGGTTGACCCCCTTCATGATGTCGACAAGGCCGGCCTGCTCGGCGATTTTGGTGAAGCGGTACTGCAGATACAGCGCCGCGGTGGTGTCGAACCAGGCGCCTTCGTACCCCGAGACCACGTACACCTCCTTCGCGAAGGCCTTGCTCTGGTCACGGAAGTGATCGGACAGCCGGCGGCCGATATTGCCGCTCTCGCCGATATAGGCCGTGCAGTGGTCGGCCAGGATGTAGCAGGCCGGCACTGCGGCGCGCGTCATCGACATGTCCTTGACCATCGCGAACGGGAAGGCCGACGCCGTGAGGCGGCCGACATCATCGTGAACCTCGCGCAGGCTCTCGATGCCGCCCATCGGACGGTGGACGTTGTTGGTGCAGGCCGGCTGCACCGAGCTGTTGGAAGCAAAAAGCGTCATGCTGGTTCTCACTGTCAGGATGTGTGCGAGAGACCGAAGAGCTCGGCGCCGTCGAACCTGAACGCGCACGGCTACCCCAGCGCCACGAAGGGCGGAGGCGTCCGGTCGTCCCGACATTCGGCCGATCAGCAACGGTCGACGACGCGGTTGACGCGTCGTCACCTTGCCCCGGGGGCCATCTGGACGGGAGACGAGCCGGTCAGTGCAACGCTTGCGTTGCTGACGTCGAGCTCCGCGATCAGCTAGTCGATGGAGGTGGTGATGGAGGTGGCCCCGCCCTGGGGCCGCGTCGCGTGGACGGCGCCGTGATCCCGCAGCCGGCGCGCGCAGTCGATGCTCTCGCCGATATACATGGCCGCGCTGCCGTTCCGGATGTAGGACGCAGTCACGGACGGCGCCTCGATCGCCGACAGGGCCGGGAAGGCGATGGGCTTGACGGCGCTGCTCTTGGGGCTGCCGGACATGCCGGGGCGCGCAGAGAAGGGGGACGGGAACGGCGAATCGCCGTTATACTTGCTCTTAGCCATGATCGACTCTCCTAAAGTCGGTTGTGGTCAGGCCGTTGTCGTGTGTTGGTAGCACCGGCAGCGGCCGCCTTCGCAGGAATTGCGAATGGCACGACAAGTATGGGGTGGCTCTGTTCCAATTGCAAGTTCCGCCCCCGCTCCGCCGACAACATGCTTACTTTACATTAACGGATGGGGTCCGCGGGTCGGCGTCGCTGCTGCCACGCCGGCATTAGAAGCCCGGGACATCGCTGCCTGCCCTGTCGCTGCGCGACACGAGCAATCAGGCGGATGCTATTAGGGGTATCAACAATGATTATTGTGATGCTAAGGATGAGCCTAGCGTCACGACAAGCGGGAGGAGGACACCGAGTCCGGCCCGGGCATGAAACGTGCACACAAGCAGCCGGCCTAGGTGTTCAGTCCCGGGGTGTAGGTGGGACAGGTACTCCACGGCAGCGCCACGACAACGCATGCCATCCGAACTGCGATACAGCGGTCGAAGGCTCCGCTCAAGAACCTAATAGCGGTCCAGTACGGCCTCAACCAAAGACCGTGGCCAAGTGGCGCAAGCGCAGCTTCGTCCTGGATGCGCCCATGGGGCCGATGGCCCCGCGCTCGACCGTTCTTTCGGCCGAAGAGGAGGCGGTGGTCGTTGCATTTCGGCGACATACCCTTCTGCCACTGGACGACTGCCTCTATGCCTTGCAAGCCACCATTCCGCACCTGACGCGCTCCTCGCTGCATCGATGTTTGCAGCGCCACGGCATCAGCAGGCTGCCCGACGTCGCGGCGACAGACCGTCCAGAAAAAGCTCAAGGCCTATCCGATCGGCTACTTCCATATCGATCGAGGAGGTCCGCACAGAAGAGGGGAAGCTGTATCTCTTTGTGGCTGTGGACAGGCTCTCGAAGTTTGCCTTCGCGCAGTTGCACGACGTCGCTACGGTGAAGACCGCCGCGGCCATACTGCAGGCCTTGACCGAAGCAGTTCCCTTCAAAATCCACACGCCACTCACCGACAATGGCGTACCGTTTTGTAATCACCCTCACGCCGATCTGGACCGACCGCCCGTTGGCGTCTGCACATGTTTGACCGCATCTGTCGCGAGCACAAAATCGAGCACCGCCACACCAAGCGTAAGCGTCGTTCCGCTCCCACCTTTTCGGGGCAGATGGGATAGGCGAGTTTCACGATCTCTTTAAAGGGATCGGTTTGTGACTATGTTTGACCATACGCTTAAGTCGGATGTAACGGCGCGCCGGCTGGAAGTGATCACGGAGACGGGACGACGTCGTTGGTTCTGCAAGGACGACAAGGCCCGGATTGTCGAGGAGACGCTGGTACCAGGCGCGGTCGTTTCCGAGATTGCCCGGCGACGCGGGCTGACCCACAACAAGTGTTCACTTGGCGCCGGCAAGCGCGCCGTATCCGTCCGGTGAAGGCCGCCTTGCCGAATAAGGCGTGATGTTGAGAACTGTCCTTATGGACAGTGATAGGCGCAGTGCCCAAGTCGAACGGCTTGAGGTGGTG
>NZ_LMQJ01000043.1:0-11842 GCF_001424605.1 Bradyrhizobium sp. Leaf396 | reverse complement strand
CCACGGCCCGCGAGCCGATCAGACAGGCCGGATACATATCAGCGACTTCCGAAACCTACGCACGATCTCTATTGCGAAACGCAGCCGGTCCATACATTGGGTCAGCGCCGGTGCGTCGTTGATCCCGTCGCCCACCATGCCGACCTTCTTGCCCTCGGCCTGGAGCTCCTTCAGCCGTTCCGCCTTCTGGCCGGGCAGCACTTCGGCAAGCACCGTATCGATGCCGAGCTGCCCAGCGATGCGTTGGGCGGTTTCCCGGTTGTCGCCGGTGATCATGGCCACATCGACACCGCGCTCGCGCAGCTTCCTGACTGCGGCGGCCGAAGTGGGGCGCGGGGCATCGGCGATCGCGATGAGCCCGACAAGCTCGCCGTCCCGCGCCACGTGGACCACCGTCTGACCTCTGCCTTGCAGCCGCCCGATCTCCGGTGCCAGCGGCGACAGATCGATGTTGCCTTCGTCCATGAGGCGGCGGTTGCCGAGCAGCACGATGCCGCCGCCAACCTCGGCTCGCGCTCCTCGTCCTTCGAGCACCTCGAAACCCTTCGGATGCTCGACGGCCAGGCCCTCCGACCGGCGCAAGATCGCCTGCGCCAGAGGGTGATCCGATCCCTGCTCCACGGCAGCGGCCAATGCCAGAACCTCGTCCTCGCTCGAGCCGGGCGCGGCGACCACCTCCACCACCTCGGGCTGACCGAGCGTCAGCGTTCCGGTCTTGTCGAACACGATCACGTCGAGCTTGGTCGCCTCCTCCAGCGCCGAGGCGTTCTTGAACAGGATGCCGTTCATGGCGCCGAGCCCCGTGCCGACCATTACGGCCATCGGCGTGGCAAGCCCGAGCGCATCCGGGCAGGCGATGACGAACACCGTGATGGTGAGCGTCAGGGCGAACAGCAGGGGCTCGCCAATCCACCAGAACCAGACCGCGAAGGTCGTGAGCCCGATCACCATGGCGACCAGCACGAGCCACTGCGAGGCCTTGTCGGCCAGAAGCTGGGCAGGCGCCTTCGAGTTCTGCGCTTCCTGCACCAGCTTCACGATCTGAGCGAGCGCGGTGTCCGCGCCGACCTTGGTCGCGCGGTATTTGAAGGTGCCGCTCTTGTTGATGGTGGCGCCGATCACAGCATCGCTGGGCCCCTTCTTCACCGGCATCGACTCGCCGGTCAGCATCGACTGATCGACCTGCGACTCGCCCTCGATGACCTCGCCGTCGACCGGGATCTTGTTGCCCGGGCGGATAACGACGACGTCACCGACCAGCACCTCAGCGGTGGGCAGCTCGATCTCGCGCTCAGCCCGCAGCACGGTGGCCATCGGCGGGGCGAGATCAAGCAGGGCCCGGATCGCCTCCGAAGCGCCGGCGCGGGCTCGCATCTCGAGCCAATGGCCGAGCAGGATAAAGACGAGGAGGACGGCGACCGCCTCGTAGAACTGTACGCCGGAGAAGAAGAAGGTCGCTCCGACGCTGAACACGTAGCCGGTGCCGACCGACAGCACGACCAGCACCGCCATGTTGAGGACGCCGTTCCTCAGCGCCCGCCAGGCGGCGACCAAGAACGGCCAGCTCGGATACACGACGGCGGCGGTGGCGAGCAGGAACAGCCACCGATCGAGGCGAAGCCCGAAGGGCGGCGCCGGCGGCGTGAACATCCCGCCCATCGGCGAGTAGACGAAGATCGGGACGGTGAAGATCAGGGCGATCCAGAAGCGATTGCGCATGTCGCGCACCATCGCCTGCATGTCCATGCCCGCCCCGTGGCCCATCTCGTGGGCCATGGTTTCCCCCTTCCCGGAAGCCGCCGCCTGCTCGCCGGGCATCGCCGCTGCCTCGTGGGCTTGGTGGGGCGCGTGGCCGGCGTGGGGGCGGTGCGAGTCGGCCGGAGGCGCTACCGTCAACGCCTCGCCCGGCGGGTCGTCGGGCTCGCAGACGTGCTTCGGCAGCACCTGGCCGGTGCAGTGGTAACCGCACTCGCGTACCCTGCTCTTGATCGCCTTGAGACCGGTGAGGGTCTCGTCATAGGCGACCGTCGCGCTGCCGGCGGCGTAGTTGACCTCAGCCTTCTCCACGCCAGGCAGACGAGCGAGCTGCTTCTCCACACCGAGCGCGCTGAGCGCCGAGAGCATGCCGGCGACTTCGATTGTGGCTGTCTTCATCGTGCCATCCTCCTTGCAGACGCGCCGCTGGCGCTCATGAGGCAATCATGCCGTTCTTGAGGTATGCTTCCTGGTATTCAAAGATGATGTCCGGGTTCACTGCCAGCGCTGCCTCGTCCTTGTCGTCGTAGTGCAAGCGCGACAGGAGGTCCTTGATGAGGTCGAGACGCGCCAAGCGCTTGTCGTCGGCGCGCACCACCGTCCAGGGCGTTACCGGTTGTGCGTGCGGGCGAACATCTCGTTGCGCGCCAGACTGTAGTCCACCCAGTGCGTTACTGCCCGAGCATCAATGGGACTGAGCTTCCACCGTGTGAGTGGGTCTTTGCGCCGGTCCTTGAGCCGCCTCCTTTGCTCGCTTTGGCTGACGTCCAGGTAGTACTTGAGCAGCTTGATCCCGGACAAGCACAGCCACCTCGCGCTTCCCAGTGGTGGTAGAGTCGAGGAGAGGCGCGGTGGCTTGAGCCGTGCTGGCATCGCTCCGTTCCTCTCCTCGCTCATCAGTAGGGTCGAAGACTGGCGCGCCGACAGGCTTCTCGACCGTGCCACGTTTCCAGGGAAAGCTCGTTTTGGTCGAAATGGGCTTTTCGGGCGGGAGCATAGCCGCCGATGGAAGGAATTTCGGATCACTTTGTTCGGAGCTACCCCCCACCGCTCCCAAGCCGCTTAGTCCGGTCCGCCTCTTTTCTGTACTCAAGCGAAATCCTCGATGGTGCCGCCGCCCAACTGCAGTACGAAGTCTGAAGTATCGGCATCTGGAGATGCACAGGTGTGCCTCAAAACTGACTGGCCTTCTGTGTGGTACTTCCTATGGCCTTTGTGTGGTACTCCGTGGTCCTTGGAAGGACTCCGGTGGTCCTGTGTGGTACTGGGTCGCGACGAGAGATGTAATCGGCTCGATCCAGTCGCGCTGCAACGTCGCGCCAGGACTGCGCAGCTCGACGCGCTTGGCCGCGACCGTCTTCCGTTATGCTTTCGGAACGATCAGATCCGGGAGTCACCTTGCCGCTGCGGATCGCTACCAGCTTGCGCGCAGCGAGCCCATGCCAGCGTAGCTTTGGCCGGCACTGGAAAACTCACCGGTGAGGCGCCCGGGTTCGCGAGCCGGCGACTTTCTCGCTGACTGCAACTACAGTCTGAACATCATCATCAACACCGCAGGTACCGGAGAATACCGCCAGCTCGGACACGAGAGTGTGGTCGGCGTCCAAGAAGCCGTCTTGATCTCCAGTGCCGAAGAGGTCAGCTGCGTCTATCCCTGCGCCTTGCGGTCTCTGCTGATCGGCCTGCCACGCCAGTCGGTCTCGGCAATGGTCCGTAATCCTGAAACCATGTTGTGTCGCCCGCTGCCGTCATCGGGCGCGCTGCGGCTCCTCCTTTCCTACGTGCAGTCCACCGACAAGATGAGCCTTGACACCCCAGGGCTTGCCCCGGCTTTCGCGACCCACGTGCAGGATTTGGTCGCGCTTGGAATTGTGGCCACCCGCGACGGCAAGCAATTGGCGCGCGGCAGTGGCCTGCGCGCTGCTCGTCTAGCGGCAATTAACCTCGATATCGGCAAGTCCCTCGGCGATAGCGAGTTCTCGATCGGCGCACTTGCGCTGCGCCATGGCGTGACGCCGCGCTACATCCAAAGGCTCTTTGAGAACGACGGCACGACGTTTACCCACCCCTCACCGAGCAGTGATTGCTGAAAGCAAGACGGCTTCTGACAGATCCGGAATTCGCAGGCCACGGCATCGGCGATCTTGCGCTCAGGGCCGGCTTTGGCGACGTGCACCATTTTACCCGCTTGTTTCGCCGGCGTTTCGGCATGACGCCGACCGACGCCAGACAACAGGCGCGCCGCAGGCGCTCGGGATCGCGAGCCCTTGTCGGTAGCTGTCGGTTCAAAGCCAGCCGAAGCTATTGCAGGACGCGCTCGCCGCAAGATCGATTAAGTCAAGTCGTAGCTGGCAAAATCGACTACTATTCAACTCGGTCGTGGAGAGCGACAGGGAATGAGTGATTGTAACCAGACAGTTTCTCTACGGCTTGGGCGAAGCGGCTGTCCGAAGTGTAGACGAACGCGCCTCCGAACATGGTCCATCTGTCATCCAGATCAATCGGTACACACACGACATTGCCCGTATTGCGCTTTATCAAACGAACCCCTGGCGTTTCCTCACTCGGCTTGAAGGGGCCATCGACGTTGACGATGCAGACCTCTGTGTACCTTGCGCTCACGCCGTCGTTTGAGCAATTGCCAAGTGAAGAGTCGTAAATATGAGCAAGCATTCCCATGATTCCATCCAAACTTTGAGGCCTGTTGAACTACCAGCGCTCGGCACTGGCGATAAGTGATCGCACGTTGAAAATGATCCGTTAATACATCGTGACCCAGCGTTCCCAGCTGCGCAGATACTATCGACAGAAGCGTGTCGCGACACGATATCCTATGCGAAAGCTCTTCAAGAACGATAAGCGCGTTCCTCGGGATAGGATACGGGCCGGCGGCTCGCGGTGCTGGGACAAAGATTCAACTTTGCACGATTCGATTGGTAGTTGATTGGCCCTATTCTGGCTCACGTGTGGCCCCGGGTGGCGCCCTTAACCTCCGCCACCTACTTACCTGCATCATGGATATCGATCCCAAAACTCTGCGCGGGCATGTGAATCGGCTCAAAGCCAATCGTGTCGCTTCGCCGATCGGCAAGGTCAAGACCGGCGCAACCGAAATCATCCGCAAGCATTTCGACGAGCTTGAGCGCCTGCATCATGAAGACGGCGCGAGCTGGACCGAAATCGCGAGCGGTCTGGCGGCGCAGGGCGTCACCCAAGGGGAGGGACAGCCGCTTACGGGGCGGCGGCTGACGGCCTTGATGCACAACATCCGAACACGGGCGGAGAAGCTGAAGGGCAAGGCGATCCCGCGCGATCGGACCAAGATGCCGGCCGAAAGACCCCAACAGGATGGCCGGACCGCCAGGAAGACCCTCGCGCTCAGCGCGGAGATGATGGGCCCCTCCGGCGGTTCGCTGATGGACGAGACCATTAGTGAAGACGAGATCCGGCGCACCGAGCTTGCCAGACACGCCCACCTCCTCCGCAAGCGCTGATCGGACCTGGCAGGCAATTTTCAATTGGCCTGCAAACCTGGGCGATGGTTCTCGCTAGACCTCCTGCTTCACCCACCTGGCGGACCGCAACCGGATTGCGGCTGCCCTTGTGCCCAGGAGCAGTCCCATGCCACGCCTTTTGCTCATCGCCCAGGAGACCGGCGGTGTCGGTAAGTCCACGCTCACCCGCGGGGTCGCCGAAGCCGTGCCCGACGCGCCGATCATTGAGCTGGAATCCACGCCGCGGATCCTGGAATACGACCACGGCAAGGCCAAGGGCTTGAAGCGGGTCTCGCATTTCCCGGTGCGTGCCGACCGCGCTTCGATCGACCGCACCGGCGGCCAGGCCGCCCGCGCCGAGTTCGACGGCCCGATCAACGCCATGGTCGGCGCCGCATTGCCGACCATCATCGACGTCGGCGCCAACACCGCCTCCTCATTGCTGGCCTCCTTCGACGACGAGTACGTCGCAGGCATCGCCGACAGCGGGATCGAGATGGCGCTGGTTGTGGTCGTGACCGCCGACGCGGCGGCGTTGAGCGACGGCGCCAAGCTGCTGGCGTCCGCCAAGCGCTGGGCCAAGGCGCGCTTCGTCGTCGAGAACAAGCTGCGCGGCGACGTCGACCCCGCGATGCTCAAGCGCGTCGCCGACGGCGCGCTGGTCACGGTGCTGCCGAAGTTCGAGTTCGAACCGCGCACGCTCGGCTTCCTGCAGGCCACGGGCCTCTGTGCCATCCCGCAGTTGAAGACCTCCGACTTCCAGAAGGAGTACGGCTTCAGCGAGGCGCGGCGCATGGTGAGCGACCTCAAGGCCTTTCGCCTGGCGGTGATGGAGGCGGTTCGCCCGGCGGCTGTGTGGCTTGCGTCATGAGCCAGCGCCTTGCAACCCTGCGCAAGCGGTTCGCCAGCGCAAAGGCGGACGCCGATGCGGCGAACCGCGAGATGCGCCAGGCGAGCGCCGTCAAGCTCGCCGAGCTTCGCGCTCTGCCGGACCCTGCCGCACGTCTGGCAGGGCTGAAGGATCCAGCGCTGCTTCCCTATGACCGCGAGATGCTGGAGCGGACGGTCGCGGATTTGTTGCCGCGGCGGCGCATCCAGCTTCCGCGCAGGGTCGGCGGCTTCGCGCGATCCGTGCTTCGGCATGCCCGTTACCATTGGCGCGGCCTGGTGATGGTCACCATGATCTCGATCCCTGTCATGATGATCGGCGGTTTTGCGGCCAACAACACCGGTTACACGACGGTTCATTTCGACCGGGACCTCGACCTCATCTGGACATTGCCGGACGGGCATACCGAACTCCATCGACTGACGACCGGCACCGCGGTCGTCGTGATGGGTCGGACTGCGGCTGGAGACGTTCGGCTGCGGATCTGGTCGCCAGCAGAAGGCCACCTCGACGCCATCATGCTGGCAAATGCCTACGCGCGGCTTGCAATCCCCAAGGAGTAATCAAATGTTCTGGAAGATCTTCGTGCCGCTCACCATCCTGGCCTTCCTGTTCGGTTTTCCCGTCGCGGAATTTATGGTGCATGGCTTTGACGCCTCGCTGTGGCCGAACACGATCCAGCCGCCGTCCGTCTGGTTTACGGCGATGCGGGACAGTTGGGGATGGGATTCGCTGCTTGCCTACCGCGACATGACATTTGGCCAGACCAAGGCTTTGGGCTCCTATGGCCGGACTGCTCTCGCCTGGATCCTGGCGGGACCGCTGCTGGCCTTCGTCGCGTGCTTTGTGCCGAACTACGGACCGCGGCGAGATCCTCGCGGCACCTACGGCGATGCCCGGTGGGCGAGCCGCAAACAGCGGGCGCGCATGCGCATCGGCCTCGAGCTCGGCCTCGATCCCGACAGCCGTCGGCCGATCCGCGTCTCGACCGAAAGCCATCTCGTCACCATCGCGCCGCCGCGCACCGGTAAGACGTCCGGACTGTTGATCCCCAATCTCGCCGTCCCCGACAACAAGGGCTGGTGTGGGCCTGCCATCGTCATCGATCCCAAAGGCGAGGCCTATCGCGCGGTGGTCGCACGCCGCAAAACCCTCGGGCGAACCGTGCGCTGCCTCGACCCGATCGGGATTGTCGGCGGCACCGATAGCTGGAATCCGCTGGCCACGATGGACCCGGCGGACATCCTGCATCTGCAGCGTGTCGCCCGCGCGTTGTTGCCGGAGCACGCCACAGGCGAAGCGGTGTATTTCCAGAACCGCGCGGTCGACGTCATCGTCGGCGCCTTCCTGGCTGCGCACGCCATCAAGCGCCCGATGCCCAAATGTGCCGCATGGCTGTTGTCGGACGTGTCGCGCTTCGAAAAGGCGCTTGCGCCATTGAAAGGAGCAGCCGCGGCAGCCGCCAAGGGTGTGCTTGCCATGGATCCGAAAGGGCGGGACTCGATTCTGTCGACCGCAGCCCAGGCGTTCAGCTGGTGCGCCGACGAAAGACTGCAGCGCCTGACGGACAAGAGCACCTTCTCCATGTCGGACGTGACGTCCGGCAACATGGACCTGTTCATCACATTGCCTGCCGAGGACATGAAGACGCTGACCCCGCTGATGCGATGGTTGCTTTGCGAGCTCTTCACCGCCGTGCGACGCCGCCGGGCACGGGAGCCGATCATGTGCTTCATCGACGAGGCGGCGACCCTTGGCCGCTTCGAGGAACTCCTGATCGCTGCCGGCGAGCTTCCGGGACAAAATCTGCGGCTCTGGACTTTCTGGCAGAGCCGTAGCCAGATCATCGACATCAACGGCGCCGACGGCGCCCGCACGCTGCTCAACACGGCGGAGTTCACCACCTATTCCGATCTGCCCTTGATCGATCCGGACGAGCGCGAGTTTCTCTCGCGGTCGATCGGCGATTACACGCTGATGGACATGGTCGAGACCACCGACGAGAAAACCGGTAACACCTCGCGAGCCTTTCAGCCCAAGGCGGTGCGTTTGATGAGCGAGGATGCCATCGGGCAGGTCTCGACGACGGACCTGATCGTGTTTCCCAACAGCAAGCGGTACACCAAGCGGCCGATGATCCTGCGCAAGACCGCCCATAGCGACTCCCGCCTGACTAGTCTTGTCGTCTCCGAGCCGCGCTGAGGACGGGCCCAGGCCCCGCAGCCTGGTTGTTGTAGGCTCGGGACTCGTTGATGAGCCGCAAGATGTTGCAGCCTCACCGCCACAGTGAGATGACGAAAATGATTCTTCGTGCTGTCTGACGACCGAAGGTCGCGAGGGGACGCACGGCCCGGGTACTATCTTGAAATAGCGCCCGGGCTCCAGCGTCTGGCGCAACGCCCTGGAGGACTTTAGTTTAGAGCGGCTGGGGGCGGCAGCGGGCCGGGGCCCCAGATGAAATTGTCGATGGACTGGCTGCGCTCGACGCCAGCGACTTGGACAGTCAAATAGTCGTCGGCCTCGCGATCGATACGATTCTCGTACACCCCTACCACTTCCCAATGGGAGGATGGCACCACTTCTGCAGCATCGGCTGTCCCCTCATCCGCAATGATCCACTTTGCCCAATAATGGCCGGGCTCTTTGGGTTTACCTGTCATTTAACTTCCTTCGCAGTCGCCCGAGCTTGCCGCGCCGACAACGCAAGCCTACACGTCGAGCTTGATTTAAGTCCTTCGACCTCGTGCGCGGCGGAGCGGTGGCAATGGCGAGAGGCCATGCCACGAGATTAAACAGCGGGCGCCACGCGCGAAGTCGAAGCGGCCCTCAGATTGAGGCTAAATCGGACAAAAAGATGCTGTCAATGCGGCGCGCAAGGAATCGGGTTGATATCTTTGCCGCGGTGCTCCCAGGCACGTCCTGCATACGAGCACAGGTCCAGAGGCGGACGACGGAACAATATTGATGACGCGGGAGATCGCCGCGCTTCAGGTCTGCGACGGCAGGAGGCGGACTCGCGACGAGGCGCCGATCGGTCACCCCTCTAGCCAATTTATGACGCTCACTTTAGAGCTGCACGGCCGCAGAAATTCTTTCAGCTCCGAGAGCACGCCTTCTGAGTCATGCCCGTCCTTGGACCATCGGCCTCAGAAGGAGGGCGCCTTGCGCTTCGAGCTTGGCATGATCCGCTTCGGTGAGTTTGGCGCCGAACGTCGAGAGGTCCTCGCCAGGGCGGAAGTGCACGACGTTGTAGGGATGGCTGGCCCCGAGCTTTTTGGCCCAGTCCCGACCTGCAGCCATCCAGTCTGGATAGCGATGCTCGTCGATGAGCACGATATCCCGCATCAGCTTGTTGGCCAGTTCCTTCTTGCTCTCAGGCATGGGTTCCTCAGTGGGCGCAAACTTGATCCTGCCAAACCGTCTAACGAAGAACCGTTTAAGATAAGCATCGCACACGATTGCAAGTCGACGAGCCGCTTTAACGCGTCGGAAACGAGTAGACGCACTTCAACGAATGGTCCCGAAGCTATCTTCCCTGCGCGAATTTGCACTCATCGTCTTGAACATGAAAAAACTATCCAAGGTTGGGCGGTGTTCCTTCGCGAGCCGGGCCGTGAGGCCCGGCGAGCGCGGCCTCACGCGTCAACAGCCGATCCGGCCAGCCGGATCGGCGCAAAATCGCGAAGTTAAACGGCCTGCACATCAGCCGTGCAGCCGGTGGACGGCTGCACGGCTCCAGCGATGCTCAAGCGGCGGCCTGCTCCAACAGCCGCTTTGCCTTGCCCTCAATCTCAAGCCGCGCATCCTGATGAGCCTTCCCACGGGCCAGCGCGGTGATGCCTTGCACGAAATCGAAAACGCTTTCCGGCGGCCGACCTTCTTCATGCAGGACGGTTTCGATGATCTTAGCGGTCTCCGACTTGGAGAAACCGCGGTTGCGAAGGAAGCTGTCTCGGTCCTCTTCGGTCCGGGCCACGATCCGCTCCCGCGCGGCTCTTATTCCCGCGACGAACGGTGTGGCCGAGGAATTGGCAAAGCTTGTGAGAGCTGGCGCCGCTTCGTGCGCAAAGCGCTGCGCCGCGAACTTGGAATGACGGATGGTGATTTGCTCGAAATTATCGACACCCCAGAGATTGCGATTCATGCAGACCGCGCGAAGATAGAAGCTCGCAATGCCGAGCGTCTTGCTGCCGACCTCGCTATTCCAGCAATAGAAGCCACGAAAGAACAAATCCGGCGATCCGTCCGGAAGCCGTCCCGCTTCGATCGGGTTGGTATCATCAACCAGAAACAGGAAGACGTCGCGGTCACTGGCGTAAAGCGTCGTGGTGTCCTTGGTGATGTCAACGAACGGATTGTGGGTCATGGTCGCCCAATCCAGCACCCCCGGGACCTTCCATCTCGTGTCGCCTGTCCCGTTGCCGGCGATCTTCATCACGGCTGCCGCCAGTTCATGATCCCAGATGCGGCCATAGTCCGGTCCCGTCACCGCGCGAAGCTCGACCCGCCCATCATCGGCTTCCAATGTCTTCAATAGCTCTCCACGATGTGACAGCAGACCGTGTTGCAGGTTGATGCCGGCGAGCGGCGCGGGAAGCTGCCGCATGTAAGAGGTCGGGGCACCGACAAGGCTGCACAACTGCCCAAAGCTCCAATGCGTCGGAAGGACTGGCTCGCTGCGGCCCGGCACCATCAAGGCGAGCCGCTCCGCATCGTCGCGGCTTGCCTCAACCCGCACGGCGCGGCTTTCCACGGTCCGGGTCTGGGCGCAGTCCGCGCGGCGGCGGACAGCGTCATGAAGATCGGTCAGGCTGAGATAACGCTCGTCATCGGGGCGGGAAAACCACTCCGAAGACACGCGGCCGACGCGCTCGCCGCGCGAGATATCAACGCGAAAGCCGCTGGTAACAGGCTGCTCGTTGCGGGTCAGGGTCATCACGGTCATGGGTCTTTCTCCTATGGGCTGGGGTTAAAGCGCAGCGCTGCGCTGCAACCCTGCCCGTCGGCGAGACCGGGGTAGCAAGAGCAAGGGCGGCGGGACGCGGAGGGGGATCACCCGCCCGAAGGGGCGCGCATCCGGCGCGCGTCTGCACGCGCCCAACGACCATGTCGTTCAAATATCTCGTGGGCGCGGAAGACCGGGGAAACCGCTCCCGCCGGCACCGGCTTCGGTGCTTCACCCTTGCGCGCGCGAGGGCGGAGCCCTTAGCGATCGTCCTAAAAAAGCATGAACGAGGCTCTTGCCGAAGGTCTTCAACTCTTCCTGTAGCGCGTCGAGCCATGGGAACAAAAAAAGCCCCGCCTCCGAGGAGGCGGGGCGGATTGATCCGGCCGATTACTCGCCGTTGCGGCGGGACCAGATCAGCGTGTAGCTGTCGTCGCCTTCGCCCTTGACCAGCGAGGCGTAGATCGGGGCCGGGAAGCTCGGATCGTCCAGCTTGACCGAGAGATATTCGCGGTCGGTCTCGCGCGCGATCTTCTTCCAGGCTGCACCGAACTCGGTCGCTCCCGACCGGATGCGATAGTCCGGCGCCTTGTCGTTGTCTTTTTCGGATGCGACGAAGGTCGCCTTGACGTTGAGCGTGAGCGTTTTGACCGAGCCGGTGAAGCCGTTTTAGGTCAGCCGTCAACTGTCCTTTTGAAACGAAGCCTCAGGCTTTGCTTCGCTATCTGATGGAGGACACTCCCGAGCGTCCTTTAGCTG
>NZ_LMQJ01000042.1:0-13119 GCF_001424605.1 Bradyrhizobium sp. Leaf396 | reverse complement strand
GGCTCCGACGGCGGCGCCGAGCACTGGGCCATCATCGCCTCTCTGGTCGAGACCTGTAAGTTGAACGACGTCGATCCGCTCACTTACCTGACCGACGCCTTCACCAGGATCGTCACCGGCCATCTAAACAACGACATCGATCAGCTGCTTCCGTGGGCCTATTGTCGTCAAAACCTCAAAGCCGTGGCCTGAGAACGACGCTTACGAATTTGTTGATCGTCAAGCCGAATCATGATCTTCCCATCGATTGGCGCTAGATCGCGATGCGGGCGCCCTGCTGATGTGCGCAAGCAATCGAGGTGTCGATCATCCGGACTGCGGCATCATGGGCTGCAGCAAGTGCGTCTACGATCAGGCCCAGACGCCACCCCGTCGTCCGCGGACGAAACGGTTGTAGCAAGGGGTGTAACGGTCCAAACGCCGCGGGCAGATCACGCCAGGGTGCCGGATCGCAAGAACCAAAAGATGCCATTGAGGACACGACGGTCGTTCACTAGAGGGACGCCAAGCGGCTTAATCGGTTGCATGGGCTGGACGGCAATCCATTCATAATCGGCGAGTTTGTAGCGCATGATTCGAGCCAGTTTGGAAGTTTGAATCAACTAAAGGCGCCAGACGCAACGCTTCCGGTCAGGCCCCGGTGGACGCTTACCGAGTAGAAGCAAACATGAGCCAGCCGACAATCTCCGCTGAAACCGTTGAAAATGACCGTCATTGCCCCTAGCCCAAGAATAGCCCCCCGTGCTTTGATTGTGTGGTCGAATTTGCGGATCATCTAGGGGGCGTTTCTTTGACGACCGAGCGTGTGGACCGGCGACTGGCAGCGGTGCTGGCGGCGGATGTCGCTGGGTACAGCCGACTGATGGGGGCCAACGAGGAAGACACATTGGCCCGGCTAAAGGCTGTCAGAAACATCCTGGTTGAGCCGGCTATAACCTCCCATCGTGGCCGGATCGTTAAGACGACCGGCGACGGTCGCTGGTGGAGTTTGCCAGCGCCGATGCGGTGCGCGGTGCGACTGAAGTCCAGCGCAGCATGGCCGAGCAGACCGCCGTGCCGCAGGATCAACGGATCGAATTTCGCATGGGCATTCACGTTGGTGACATCATTTTAGATAATAACGACATTTTCGGCGATGGCGTCAACATTGCTGCCCGCCTAGAGAGTCTTGCCGAACCTGGCGGGGTTTGCATTTCGGATGACACCTATCGGCAGATCCGGGGCAAGGTCGACATCGCATGTGACGACCTCGGACCACAGAACCTCAAGAATATTGCCGATGCGATGCGGGCTTGGCGCCTTCAATTGACCAATCGAGCTTCGTCCATGGCACATCCGGTTCGGGCATAGCCGCGCCAGCGGTTCTGGCTTTACCCGACAAGCCCTCCATCGCGGTGCTGCCGTTCCAGAATATGTCCGGCGATCCCGAGCAGGAGTATTTCGCCGACGGCATGGTGGAAGACATCATCACTGCGCTGTCACGCTTCAATTCCCTGTTCGTGATCGCCCGCAATTCGAGCTTTACCTACAAGGGAAAGGCGGTCGACATCAAAAGGGTCGGCCGCGAACTCGGCGTGCGCTACGTGCTGGAAGGAAGCGTCCGGAAGGCCGGTGGCCGGGTGCGCATCACCGGTCAGCTGATCGATGCGGCGAGCGGCGCCCATCTTTGGGCGGACGGGATCGACGGCGAATTGACCGACGTCTTCGAGCTTCAGGACCGGATAACGACGAGCGTGGTATCCTCGATCGCGCCGAAGATAGAACAGGCGGAGATCGAGCGGGTCCGGCAAAATCCTACGAACGTACCGGACAGCTACGATTCCTATCTGCAGGGACTGGCGCTGGCTAGTCGCGGGCAAGGCGCCGAGGCCAGGAGCCTGTTCAAGCGGGCGATCGAGCAGGATCCGCTATACGCCGCTGCTCACGCGATGGCGGCTTACATCTACCTCGTGGATCAAGCTCAGTACGGTGCGATAGCGGACGCGGGCATGCGCGCCGATGCCGCCGCGCTTGCCAATGCCGCCCTGAAACTCGCTAACCAGGACGCCTTCGTGCTGGCCCGCTCCGCCCAAGCCCTCACCTACCTCGGCCTCGAATACGACCGCGGGGCCTCGCTGGTAGAGCAGGCGATCGCCCTGAATCCAAACTTGTCCGTCGCATGGCTCGCAAGGTGCTGGGTTTCGGTCATGCGGGCTGACGCGGAGCGGGGGATCGAAAGCTTCGAGAAGGTGATGCGGCTAAGCCCTCTCGATCCGCTCAAGCCTTTCTTCGTGGCCGGCGTTGCGCACTGCCATTGGTTTCAGGGCCGTTTCGAGGAGGGGTGCGAGCTTGCCAAGGAGGCCATTCAGATTCGACCGCACCTTCAGCCGTTCGCATCCTACATCGTGAACAGCGTAGCGCTCGGAGATCTGCCGGAGGCCAGGAAGGCCGCCCGGCGTCTGCTGGAATTCGATCCCTCCTTCCGGATGTCGGGCGCTGCCGCGATTTTTCTGATCCGGTCTGCGGAATATCGCGAAAAATTTCTGGGCGCCCTCCGGACTGCGGGGCTGCCGGACTAGGTGGTGTGGACACATATCGCATCCATAAGATGGTGCGAAGGTGACGAGCGCAACGTAATTTCGGGCTGTCTCTTCGAAGCGGCTTTGCGATGCGCGGATTTGAGTTTTGAGAAGCAGCACGCTACGAGGTGGCGTTGGGCGTAGAGATGCTGTCGCGCGGGTATTTGAGCGCCCGCGACTGTTTATAGGGGGTAACGGCAAGCGCTTCCTCGCGACGGAACTTCCCAAGTCATTGGAACTCTCGAGCGTGTGCGTTGTGGATGCCAGGGTAATTCTGAAGGAGGCGAAGGTCACAAGCGAACCCGACGCGTTAGTTGAGTTTCTTGAGACGCTCGGCTTTGCGGTGAAGCGGATCGGGTTGACCGCCGTTTATCTAGGGAGCCAAGATGCGCGTCATCACGCGCAAGAACTGCCGATGAGATTCATCCGCCATGAACGGGAGCGCAATGAGAAACGTGAGAAACGTGGCTACGATCTTTGGAACGTAAATCAGCGTTTGCTCCTGAATTTGCGTCAGGGCTTGAAAGAGCGACACGAGAACTCCGACGATGGTTCCCACCACCATCAGAGGGGCGGACACGAGAACGACGGTAAAGAGAGCGTCTTCGGCCGAAGCGATTACTTCCGCGCCCGTCATCGCGAATCCCCTCAGGATGAGTTGAGCAGTTTCTGTTTGGTCCGAAATGGTTAACGAAAGGTTAACAAGCCTCTGGTCAGGACGGCCGCTGCGAGGCTACTATACAGGAAGGGAGAGGCCGGTCCGAGCGAGCTTCGGCATGCGGTCTCCGATGAAATCCCGGTCGGCTGGACGCCTTTTCCACCAGCCCAATGTGCTAGGCTGGCGAACGTTCACACGAGGCTGTCATCATGTCGCGTTTGTTCGCCATCCTGATGCCTTTCATTCTTGGTCTGTTGACGATCGGCCCGGTGACGGCTCAGGAGCCAACGCTCGAGCTGGGCCGCGCGGCGTTTGAGGCCAAGATGCGTGGACAATTTGCGCTCGCGATTGGGCTTTTTGATCGCGCCCTGTTGGAGAGCAATCTTTCGGCGGCTCAACGAGGAATGCTCTATTATGGTCGGGGCGCCAGTTACGAGCAACTGGAGGTGAGGGGGCGAGCGCTGTCCGATCTGGATTCAGCCATTGTCCTGTTGCCGGAGTTTCCGAATTCGTATCTCTATCGCGCCCTCATCTGGGTTGCTGAACGCCAGTATGATCAGGCCATCGAAGATCTTCATTACGCGCAAAAGCTCGTCCCGCATGACCCCACCATTCTCATGAATTTGGCGGGCGCATTTGCGCGCCTTGGGCAAGTCGATCGCGCCATAGAGACATACGGACAGGCAATCGCAGAGCGTCCCGACGCAGCGAAGCTCTATTATAGTCGGGCGGTCGCTTACATCCAGAAGAACGATCGTGCAAGAGCACTCAGCGACCTCAATCAAGCGATTATGCTGCAGCCGAAATTTGCTGACGCCTATGAGAATCGCGGCGTGTTGATGAGCATCGATGGGGAGGCCGAACAGGCTCTCGCCGATTTCGATACCGCTATTGCTCTCTCGCCAAATGATGTCAAGTTCAAGGAGAACCGCGCCAATGCGCTTTCAACGCTCGGCCGTTACAGCGAAGCGCTTGATGAGTTCGATCGCGCATTAAAGATCGATCCCGGTCACCCCGCGCTCTATCTGGGACGCGGAAAAGCTCATCTTTTTCTTGAAGATTTCAAAGCCAGCATCGAAGATTTCAAAGTGGCGGTGCGCTTGCGGCCGCTCAATCCCTACTCCGTCATCTGGCTTCACATCGCCCGCTTGCATGCCCACGATCGGGACGATGACGAATTTGCAGAAAATGCCGCCAAGCTTAAACGGGACCTTTGGCCCAGCAAAGTGGTCGATCTCTACCTCGGCACATCTGACGCGGAACAAGTCGTCTCCGCCGCCCTGGCGACAAACGACGATACGGGCAAGCACGGGTGCGAAGCCGATTTCTTCGTCGGCGATTATGAAGGTCATCGGGGCGATTCAACACGGTCGAAAGAGCTGCTGCAACGGGTGGTGACCAAGTGCCGGGCATTCGATGCCGTCTTCAGCGCGGCGCAGTCGGAACTTCAACTTGCCGGCCGTTAATGGCTCGATGGAAATGAGGCGGCTGCGTTCAGACCCGTTCGTGCCCTTCAAGTGTGGGCGCGCCTGCTTTGCAGAAGACGTCTATCTATTGCAGTGTCCAGCGCTTCTTGACATTGTGTGAGCCTGATTCGGCTAAGTGGGGTCGGGGACATGGGCGAAACCACGCTTATTCACCTCTCACGTCTGATCGCGCTTGAACGCAAGCTTGACGTCGTCGCCCACAATGTTGCCAATTCGAACAGCACAGGATTTCGGGCGCGCGAGCTGGCGTTTCGGGAATATCTGAAGCCCGAAAAAGGAGTCGATGAGACAGGCAAAAGGGAGCGTCCGCTATCCCTGGTCGATCCGCGCTTCCAGTTCGGAAGTTCCAGTCAGGGCGCGCTCCAGCCAACCGGCAACCCACTTGATGTGACCATTCAAGGCGAGGGGTATTTGGTTGTTCGAACCGCGCAAGGTGATCGCTATACACGAGCCGGCGCCCTGACGATCGACAGTTCAGGACAGATCGTCACCCTTGCGGGCCAACCGATTTTGGGCAAGAGCGGCCCAATCCAAATTCCCTCGAAAGACGGCGAGGTCAGCATTGCCAGCGATGGTATCGTTAGCACCAAGCGAGCCATTTTGGGTCAGCTTCGCCTGGTTAGATTTGCAGACCGGGAGCGCCTGCAACCGGCCGGCGAAAGTCTGCTGCGAACCGACCAACCGCCGATCGAGCTTGGCTTCGGCCAAGTGACCCTCGTCAGCGGCGCCCTCGAACAATCCAACGTCGCCACCGCGCGGGAAATGAGCCGCCTGGCTGAAATTACACGCTCCTACGAGATGGTCGGAAAACTTCTGAAAAGCTCCCAAGACCCGGACGATCTCAATAAGCTCAGCAACGTGCCGGAGTGAGTGTCTCCACTCCGGCCCGTCTGTGAGCTTCGCCCGACCCCGTTCACGCTGAAGTCTCCATACTCATTGCTCACTCGCCTACTCCGAGTGACCGCGCACCAATTCAGTCGTGGTGACCGCCGCCGTGTCCGCCAAACCCGCCTCCAAACCCGTGACCTCCAAACCCGTGACCTCCGAATCCGTGGCCTCCGAATCCGTGGTCAGCAAATCCATGACCGCCAAAACCATGGCCGCCATCGTAATGATGTCCGCCGAAGCCGAAGCCGGGCGCATAAACGTAACTGCCCGGATAGTAACCGCCACTATAATAAGGAGTTCGAACATAGCGGCGTGACCGATAGCATCTGCCATAGTCATCGCAGACAAGGTGGACCGGCTGCGCATATTGGCTCGCCGCAGTTTGTCCAAACGCCAAGGCGGCTGGCGAATTCGGTGCCAACGGGGCCGCGGATGCCGAGGTTGCAATCGTCATTGCGAAGAGGCTGGCGATTGCCAAGCGCTGCGATGATTTGTGGAACACGGACATGATCGGATCTCCTACATAACGTATGGCATTGTAAGCAATCGAGGGCTGCGCCGGTTCCTGGCTTGAGCGAAACAAAGGTTAACGTCGGCGCAGCGGACAACCTTTTTTCCGCATTGCAAAAAGACGGAACTTGCAGAGGAATGAATTTTAGGAGAAAGTTCCAGCTTAGGAGCACGTGACAGCTGGTTTTACGCGATGGACGAAAAGCGCGACGAATTTCGATCCCGCGTGTTGAAGGCCGCAACCATTAGATTTGGCAATGGTGGTGCCATCAGCTGTGTTGTCCGCAACATGTCCTCGCGAGGGGCCGCACTCGACGTTGAGAGCTCGCTCGACATACCCGACAAGTTCGAGCTGGTCATCGATCGGGATGGAGGCCGTTATCAGTGCCATCTGGTCTGGCGGAAAGCAACGCGCATCGGCGCTCGCTTCCAGCCTGGAGCGAAGTGATGGAGGTTGCCAAGGCCGTCGATCTTCCTTAATCCTAGGGATCGCCGAAGCCGTCAAGATCGCGTAGCCGATTATGGATGGCAGTTGCGGCGATGGCGGCTTGGCCGCAGGCGACGCTGATCTGATCGAGGCCCTGCACCACGTCTCCGGCAGCGTAAAGACCCTCCACATTCGTCATCTGATGCGAATCGACGGGAATGCATCCCTGACTTGAGAGAGAACCTCCCAAAGACAAAAACAGGTCCGTGTTGCTGCTGGAGCCCAACGCCGGATAGAGGGTGTCGAACCGGAGGCGCGCGCCGGACGCGGTTTGGATGAGTATTTTGGCTTGATCGACGGTCAGGCAAGCGACGGGCTGTTTGATGAGCGAAATGCCTGCGGCTGCAAGCTGTGTCGAACTGCGGTCATCTATTGCTGAAGGATCACAAAAGAGCGTTACATCCTGGCTGTACGTGCGCAGAAACAACGCCTCGCGTACGCCGTGGGGCCCCCTGCCCAATACGACAATTTTTTGGTCTTTGGCTTCAAAGCCGTCGCAAATGGGACAATAGCGGATAAGTCCGGCTGCAACGGCATCGCGGTGGATCTGCGCACCCATGTCAGGCTGGTGATTGACAACGCCCGTTGCCAAAAGAAGCGTCCGCGCCGCTGCAGCTTCTTTGGCGAGTTCGACCAGAAATCCCTGGTCGATCCGCGCAAGAGCGATCGCCTTGTCGGCTAGGATTTCGCTGCCCAAAGACGTGAGATGCTCTCTCATGCGCCCCAAAATCTCTGTGCCGCTGATGCCGGCAGGGAAAAGCGGCTGATTATGTGAAACCGGAATCCATGCGGCTCGGCTTTCGCCCGCGTCAATCACGCAGACCCTGCGTCGAAATCGCGCCAGATAAAGTGCAGCAGTCAGCCCGGCCGGACCGCCACCGACGACGATGCAATCAAGCAACGGGCCGGTCATATTGCACGAGGTGCGCTGGAGGATGACACGGGCCGGATCTCAGTTGTTCGACACAACCTCAACCATATCAGGTCGAACATACCGCTGCCGAGCATCGCAAACATAGGGAACATCGTCGTTGCTATATGAAGATCTGGCTTGCCAGCACGATGATCGTCAGCGTGCGCCCGATATTGTTTTTTTCGCAGTAAAGCCACGCAGTATCCGTTTAGAAAGGAGGATGATTCTGAGATCAATCATGGTGGGCGCGGCCGCGACTTCGAGCGGTCTTGTGCCCCACCCACCACGATCCGGGGTTGTGCGATCCCCGCTCCAGCAGGAGGCGTTCTGCCGAAGTTTGCCGGGCTACGAAAGCCCAGCCAGATTAATTCTTTATCATGCTTGCTCGATTTTTGAACACCTCGTTCGGCGGGCTGAGCATTTCGTCTCCTGCCCCGCGGCAAGTATGTGGGTGCTATTCTTTGGAAACCTTCCAGAGCTCCCGCTCCGTAGATAACTGATTAGTCAAACGACGATCCAAGGCCCTCGATCATGCGCTTTACGGATATTGGCGCCCATTGGGACAACTCAGACGGCCTGAGGTGAGCGACCGCCGTGCGAGCGGACCGTTTAACCGACAAGCCACACCAAGCCAAAAACTTTAATTTTCGGTTTCGTCCAGCTTGGCATGAACTATATTTTGGTGCAGATATTCCGGGAAGGTAGTCTAACAGAACCGTTTGGTGGACGAAGCGGCGACGATGCTGACGCTTGTGACCAGATCTTTGCGAGCAAGGGCAGCTTGGCTGCTCGCGGCTTTTTATCTGATTTGCGTCATGTCCCCAGCTCTCACGTTAACTCTTGGGAGCGGAAAAAGCGTCGCTTGTCTTGTCCAGGACAATCATAGCTCTAGTGCCTCCCACATTCATCCGGTTCCATCCGCCGGTGTTCATCACGTTGATGCCGATCCTGCTCAGCAGGAAAGCGACGGAAAAATGTCTGCTGTAGCGGATGCGGCGGACGAACTATCTGCGGGGGACCACGGTTCCGACGATACGCACAGGCATCGCAGCAACCAATGCTGTGGCTTGTCCTGCGTGAGCGCCTTGCCTGCAGCCATGCCCGACGTCGGCCGCCCCGCTGTCCTCACAACGACGCATCAAGCTTTAGTTGTGCAAGTTCTGGGGAACAAACCCTCCAAGCCGCTTTATCGACCGCCAATCGCCTGAACTGCGGTTCGAAACTCGCGTAGCGAGCCCGAGGGGCGCGCCTCGCAGTCGTGCATCAATGGTTTGGGAGAATTAGATGGCCGCCGAATTGGAGGCGCCGTTCGCCGGCATGGCGAACGCGGCTCGCTTACGTAAATTCGTGCTCAGGTCTGCGCAAATGCTGCTGATCGGAGGCGGCCTCTCGGGGTGCGCCATTCCTTTGCGCGTAGGACTGGTTTCGCAGGAGGGGCGGCTGACATCGCCTGACAGTCGAATCATGCTGGCTCAAAGCACACCCGCCCAAAGTGACAGCCTGGCACGGGCTGCATGTTCGGTTCCAAGCGAGGCAACGAGGAAAAAAGATGCGTAATGGGGGAACAGTGCGCGCGGCCTGGACGATCAGACGCGCGAGCAGGATGACGTGGCAACGATTGGCAGCCGCAAGCCTGGCTCTGAGCGTTATGGCGTTGGCGGGATGTACTCCGGGATCCTATCTGCTCGTCGGAGCAGATCCGGCCGATCCGGCGGTGCCCGTCGCGCCGGTAGGCTACCGCTCAACCGTTGCGCCTTACACGCATCTTCGCCCGGCCGCACCGAAGGGCTGGCAGGAGCAGAACCAACAAGTCGCGCCAGCGCCGAAGCGGGCTCAATAGGAGAAGCGCGATGTTTAAACGATCAAATGCGATACTTATCCGTCGTGCGATGCCGATGCTGGCGGCGTTCGCAGCCGCGCTGCTTTCCGGATGCGCGGCCTTTTCCCCGGATGCCGGCATGTCTGTCGTTGCAGACGTGGCGCAGGGCACCATCAAGAAAGACGTCGTTGCGATCCGCACGCCGCAAGACGCAGAATGGGCACACGACAACGTGCGCCGGCTGTTGCGACGCGGCCTGACCGTGGACACCGCCGTTCAGATCGCCTTATTGAACAATCGCGGATTGCAGGCAGCCTACAATGAACTTGCGATCGCAGAGGCGGATCTTGTTCAGGACAGTCTGCCTCCTAATCCAACCTTCTCGATTACGCGGATAGCGGGCGATGGAGCGCTCGAAATCGAGCGCCAGATCGTCGGCGATATACTGGCGCTCGCGACACTACCGTTCCGTTCCGAAATCGCTCGCCAACGTTTTCAGGCCGCGCAACTGCGGGCCGCCGAAGAAACGCTCAGGCTCGCGGCGGAGGTCAGACGAGCCTATTATCGGGCGCTCGCCGCCAATGAACTCGTCGGTTTGTTCACCGAGGCGAAATCTACGGCTGAGGCAACCGCGCAGCTCGCGCTCAAACTCGGCCAGACCGGCGCGATGAACAAGCTCGACCAGGCCCGGGAACAGGCGTTCTATGCCGAAACTGCGGCAGAGTTGGCAACTCTTCGCCAGGAGGCAACATCCTCGCGCGAACGCCTGGTGCGCCTCCTGGGATTGTGGGACGGCGATTTGGGCTTCCACCTGCCGGGTAAGCTACCTATCTTACCAGCGCGGCCCTTGTCTCTGCCCTTTATCGAAGTTGATGCGGTCACCCATCGTCTCGATCTCCAAATTGCGCGGATCGAGCTGGCTGCTCTGGCAAAGTCCCTTGCGCTGACGAATGCGACACGGTTCATCACGGTTCTTGATGCTGCAGGCATCGACCGCAAGACGCGTGATCCCGACGGAACTCCGTTCCGGGAACGTGGCTTTGACGTGCAGTTCCAGATTCCGATCTTCGACGGCGGCGAGGTTCGTGTTCGACGCGCGCTCGAAACCTACAATGAAGCGTTTAATTTGGTGACGGAAAAAGCTGTCAACGTCCGCTCCGAGGCGCGAGAGGCCTATCGAGTCTATCGATCGAGTTACGATATCGCGGGCCATTATCAACGCGAAGTCTTGCCGCTCCGGAAAATCATCTCAGACGAGATGCAGCTCCGCTTTTCGAGCATGCAGGTCGATATTTTCACGGTTCTGCAAGAGGCCCGCCAGCGGCTGGTGGCGATGCGGGCCGCGATTGAAGCCAAACGAGAGTTTTGGCTGGCAAAGGCCGAACTACAAACGGCCGTCAATGGTGGGGGCAGCGCAGAGACGCGTCGGCAGACACGTCCTTCTATCACGCAAGCGAACGCAGCTACCAACTGAGTGGAGACACAGTCATGCTATCCCGAAGAGGTCTTTTGACAGCTACCGCCGCGATCAGCGCAAGCGCTGTCAGCGGGCGGGTTCAGGCCGCGAGCATTCCCGAAGCGCCGACCATGGACAAAGCCGTGATGCAGCCGCCGCTGCGTCCCTCGAGTGGACCCGATTACAATCCGGTCGTCACTCTCAACGGCTGGACGCTGCCTTGGCGCATGAACGGCGATTGGAAGGAATTCCATCTCGTCGCCGAGCCGGTCGTTCGGGAATTTGCCGAAGGGATGAAGGTTCATTTGTGGGGCTATAACGGTCAATCCCCCGGCCCCACCATCGAGGCGGTCGAGGGCGACAAACTGCGCATTTTCGTCACCAACAAACTCCCGGAACAGACGACCATTCATTGGCATGGCGTGCTTTTGCCCAACGGCATGGACGGCGTCGGCGGGCTCAATCAGCCCCACATTCCGCCGGGCAAAACCTTTGTCTACGAATTCCAGATGAAGCACAGCGGGACGTTTATGTATCATCCGCACTCGGACGAAATGGTCCAGATGGCGATGGGCATGATGGGGATGATCGTCGTGCATCCACGCGATCCCAGTTTCCGCCCAGTCGATCGCGACTTCGTGTTCATCATGAGCACCTATCTCGTCGATCCCGGCACGTACCTGCCGAAGATCACGGAGATGACCGACTTCAATATGTGGACCTGGAACAGCCGTGTGTTTCCGGGCATCGATCCGCTGGCCGTCCGGCTGAACGACAAAGTGCGGGTTCGCATCGGCAACCTCACCATGACGAACCATCCCATCCACCTTCACGGACATAGCTTTGCCGTAAGCTGCACCGACGGAGGCTGGGTGCCGGAAAGCGCGCAGTGGCCGGAAACGACGATCGACGTACCGGTCGGTGCCATCCGCGCTTTTGATGTTGTCGCCGACAATCCCGGTGACTGGGCATTTCACTGCCACAAGTCGCACCACACCATGAATGCGATGGGGCACGATGTGCGCAATTTGATCGGTGTGTCGAAAAAGGATCTCGCAAGAGCCGTCGGAAAGCTCGCGCCAGATGCGATGGTGATGGGATCGACCGGCATGGCAATGGGCGAAATGGAGATGCCGATGCCCGATAACACCTTGATGATGATGACCGGCTCCGGTCAATTCGGTCCGATCGAGATGGGCGGCATGTTCACGGTCATGAAGATACGTGAAGACTTGGCGCGTGACGATTACAAGGATCCGGGCCCCTACAAATATCCCGCCGGTACCGTCTCCTATGAGGTCGACGCGCCGTCGCAGCCCCCTGTTCGCAAGGACAAGCCAGCGGGGGCTCCGAAAGAGGGCGACATGAAGGCTATGAAAGGCATGAAGGGAATGAAAGGCATGTAGTTTTTTGGGAAACAAGGCCGCTTCAACCAACAACACGGGGAACAAGATCATGAAACACGCAACGCTCACTTTGATCGCTTTCGCCGCGGTGACGTCCATCTCCGCAACCGCTTGGGCAGGCGAAGGTCCTAAGGGCCACAGCCACGACGAATCGTTTTCGGCCGGCGAACCCGGCGATCCTCAGAAGCCGGCCCGCGCCGTGCAGGTCACGATGGGCGAGATGGACGGCAAGATGATGTTCATGCCGACGAAGATCGATGTGAAAAAGGGCGAACAGATCAAGTTCGTCCTGCGCAACAACGGTGAACTCGAACATGAATTCGTGCTTGCCACGACCGCCGAGAACCTCAAGCACGCCGAAGCCATGAAGAAGAACCCCGACATGGAGCACGATGATCCGAACGCAAAGCGGCTCGCGCCAAAAAAGGCCAACGAGATGGTCTGGAAGTTTACCAAAGCCGGCGAGTTCGAGTATTCGTGTCTGATTCCCGGCCATAGGGACTCTGGCATGGTCGGCACCGTGACCGTGAAGTAATCCTACGTGATTTCAATCCCATAAGAATTGGAGTTCACATGAGAAGCCTGAAGATTGCCGTTCTCCTGACCTTGATCGTCCCTTTCGGGTCGGCATTCGCTGACAACCCCGTGGTCAAGGGCGAGGTCAAGAATATCGATGCTGCCGCCGGCAAAATCACTCTCAAGCACGGGGCGATCAAAAACCTTGAAATGGACGCAATGACCATGGTGCTGCGCGTGAGCGATCCCGGCATGCTGAAGAACTTGAAGGTTGGCGACAAGGTCAGGTTCGAAGCCGAGCGGGCCCCGGAGGGAGTGACTAGAGCTATGCCTGAATCTGGGTGACGGAGCCGATCAGGCGGCGTGGCTTTGCTGGGGCGGAATGACCTCGATGCCGTCGGCGAATCTGGCACCGGCGATG
>NZ_LMQJ01000041.1:0-14422 GCF_001424605.1 Bradyrhizobium sp. Leaf396 | reverse complement strand
CTTGCGCGCGACAATCATCGCGGCAATCATCACCTCGCCGCGACACCGACTCGCCATCCTGATTGTCGCGCGCTTCCCACCCAGATTGTCGCGCTATAATATGCGGGAGCAGCTTGCCAAGCTGTCCCGTGGGCACGACCTGGCCAAGGCGTTCAACTACATCCTGAAGCGATGGGCGAGCTTCACTCTCTTCCTCGAGGACGGGCGGGTTTGCCTCTCCAACAATGCCGCCGAGCGAGGACTAAGAGGTATAGCTCTCGGGCGAAAGGCCTGGCTGTTCTGCGGCTCTGACCGCGGTGGTCGGCGTGCGGCTTCCATGTATAGCTTGATCGTCACGGCCAAAATGAACGGCATTGATCCGCAAGCATGGCTCACGGATATCCTTGCCTGCATCGCCGCCCACCCAGCTCATCGGCTCGACGAGCTGCTGCCCTGGAATTGGACACCGGGATCAGCAGAAGCAGTTGCAGCATAGGGCAAGACAATGGCTCACGGACGAAACAAGTATCAATCACGAGAGAACCGTGCTCGTGTCCGTGAGATATTGCTTCGCGACTGGGACCCTATCGGGGTCTACGGCATACCACAGGCCACCGACGAGTATGACACCTACGCAAATAGGGCCTACGTCATGCTGATGGACGAAGGTGCGACCGCGAGCGAAATCTCCGGCTATCTCTATATTGTCGCCACCGAGCATATGGGATTAACCGACCACGGGCGCCTAGCTGAGAAGAGCGATCAGGTTGCCCAACTACTAGTCCAGCTTCGGCCTGAGTTCGGTACCCACTGAAACGCCATCGCCCGAAACTTTGCTGACCGCGGCCCTCACCGGAGGGTTACGCTTGCCACGTGCAGCCCAAAACAGCGGATAACGACGATTGGGAGCTCGCGTGATTGCTGCGCGAAGCGCAGGGTCCCAGTCCCCTGACCAACCGCAGACAATCAGGCCATGTTCATCGATGATGCGGTCAAGCAGGGTGTTCATCGACGCGGCATAGGCGCTCAGCTCGGTCTCCGTGTTCAGTATCCGGGTATCGAGATAATCGCCGTGCAGCTTGACGACGTAGCAACGGCTGTGGATCAACGGAACCGCACCCTTCAGCGCATCCTCCGAGCCGATCACGGTCGGTTCAACCCCAATCTCTCGCAACGCGTTTTCAATGAGTCGGTCGAAATTGGTGGTCAGGATAACCCTGATGTGGCCAGCCTGCACCAGCTTGGCGATAGCCCGATGCGCCTTGGTGGGCACCTTCTTTCCGGATTCCAGCTCCTCCGGCATCGGCTCGATATAGCTATGCAGTATCGAGCGGCGCTCATCAGGTGTGGCCGACAACTGATCCAGCAAGTCTGAATATCCCGGTTCACTGCCGTGGATGCGCTTGTACCACACGGCCGAATCGGTCTCATCCGTCACGCCTTCAAGGGCTGCGACTCTTCTCACCAGGTCGAGCGTGATTTCCCAGCCCGTCGGTATCTCCGCGGCCCGTGATACACCCGAGCCAAGTAAGATGCAGTAGACGCCAGGATTTTCGTAGATGGAAAAGGCAAGAGCGTGCAGGGGATCAATCATTTGGCGGTGACATCATCCAAGGGCAGGGTATCAAGCGCTTGAGCGGCATCCGCTGGTTGCGGAGGGAGCTGCTGCCGCAGGGCGTCGCTGGCGTCCTTCTTCGTCTGGTCAAATGGCCGGCCGAGCAATATCGGACGCTCCGCGCCAATCGCTTTGCCGGCGGCAAGAAACTGAAATCGGCCGAGGTTCGGGATCGACCGGACATGTTGCGCGCTATAGACGCTCTCTAGGAACGTCAGGCTGGTCTGGTCGATTAGGCTGTGGGTGAGGAAGGTGTTGCATTGGGACAAGATCGTCTTGCTCACCAGTGCGGTGCGCTGACTGATCACCAAAAGCCCCACGCCGTATTTGCGGCCCTGGAGCGCGATTTGCCCGATCCGGCTGACAACCCATTGGGTTTCGTTGTCAAAGCCAGAGCTGAAATGCTCGGGAATGATGGTATGGGCCTCTTCGAGCACGATCAGGATCTTGCGGGCCTGCCGGTGCTGTCGCGCCCACGCCATGATCGTCGAGAGGTATTGCTCTGTGATTCTGAGCGTTGCCTTGGTGTTGGAAATTTCGGTCAGCTCAAGGATGGCCAGCTTCTCTCCTCCGGTGAGAAAGGTATCGATTTGCTTTTCGACCGATCCGCGGATTTTGCTCAAGCAGGTTTTCAGCGCCGCCTTCTCCTGCGGCGCGCCATAGGCTCCGGTCTCGACTGCGAACAGTTTCGTATCAAGGTCAGCGATCTCTGCCGGCGTGGGCGCCGGCACGATCGGCTTTAAGTCGGCCAGGCGCGCCTTGTATTCGCCGGTAAAATCGACGCAGAAGACCTTGAAATCGTTCTTTGCGGCCTCCCGGACGATATCCAGCGCCAGCTCAGTCTTACCGGTGCCCGTCATGCCGAGAACGGCCGTGTGGAATTGCACGAGATCATTGAGGGCGGCAGTCACCCCGATGTTTGTCGATGGCACATTGCCGATGACGAACTCGCCCTCCTTCAGGGTGGGCGCGGGGAACACACGCGCCTTGGCCCAAAACACGGGCGTGTTCATCGTCGAGAGCCAGCCGTATTTGGTGAAACCAGCCTCCGGCGAGTAGCAGCCGAGCTGAACGGCGTTGACGATGTGTGTGCCGCGGGGGTTCTGATCGAAGCTCTCTTCGGCGGTTTGGGCGTCGAGAATCTGGTAGAACACGTCGGTCCCGTTCAGCCGGACAAAGACCACCTGGCCCTCGGCCAACGGCGATGCCGCTGACACCTCGAAGCGCAGCACGCCGATGTTGGAGTTCTCGACAGTGAACCCGACCAATTCCGATCCCGGCGTACCGCTCAGGTTCTCGATGAACTGGGCGGTCTTCTCGGGCGAGTGCGATTGCACCACTTCGCCTTCCTCAAGCGCGATCTTGTCTTGCACCATTGCCACGCATAGCCCGGTGCCCATCACCTCCAGCCCCTGCACTTGGCTGAACAGCGCAAGCACAAAGCACTGATCACCATTCGACATGGCGGCCGTATGCAGCGTGTTGGGCTTCCAGGCTGCGCCACGGGCGAGTTTCACGCGTATGATGTCCGGATGGTCGATGCGCTCGATTGATCCGACCGCAGGCGATGAAACCTGGTGCTCGGCTTCCGCTTGCCACTGTTTCCACGCCGCCAAAACCCGCTCGGCAGGTCTGCCAATGGCTATCAGGGTCCAAAGGATCGTCAGCCAAGCGACCGTAATGGGACTGCTCGAGTAAGCGCCAACGATGCTGATGAGAGCAGGGGATGTATAGAGCAGTTCACCCTGGCCGAAGGTATCGGTTAGCCGGAACAAGAATCTGCCGATTGGTGATCGCCGGTTCTTGTCGTGCGCGAACAGGGCAAAAATCGCGCAGACCATGATAATCAGGCAATAGCCCACGGCCAGCCACCGGAAGGCCTCAAGATGGTGTCGCAGAGCCCCGACCCCAGTGAGATCGGCCGTAACCAATATCGCCATTGCCGCTATCGCGTTCGACAGGGCGTCTTTCGGGGGGACGAACCACGGGGCTGATAACAGCGCCAGAAACCAGAGCGCCAGGCCGCTCAGAAACCAGACGCTCTCAAGACCGCCGGTCGGGAGCAGGTTTCCCGACGTCACGTAGAGCGCGATGTAGAACACGACGATGTTGGCGCAGAGCGCTTTCGTGCGATCTGCCAAACTGGTCTGCAGGCGACTCGATACCATGCGATTCTCCGGTTGCGCGGAGTACTACCACACAACTTGGTCCGAAAAGGCTGGAAACGCGCGTTGTGCAAGGAAATTCAATGGCTTGGGCGGAACTAGAATGAAAATGTCGCTCTACCTTCTGCCGTGCTCGGCGCTGCTGATTTCTTCCGGCGCGCTCGCGGAGCCGGGCATGTTTTTGTGCCGGCCGCCAGTCGTCGCCAACAACTTCTGGACCTTAACCAGGCTGCCGGCGCGGGCGTGAAGCTGAACATGGGAGATCGCGCGCACAATCGAACAAAAGAACGGCTGCCCGTTCGTGCCTTCTACAAACCTCAAACCGATCGATTTCGTTGCCGGCCAGATGGCGATCACCGACGGCCGGGCTGCACCGCAACTCTGCACCATGTATGTCAACCGCCCGCCTAATTGAGCACTGCTATCTGGCAGTGGTCGGCAGCTTCTCCAAGGCTATTGCCCCTCAGGCGGAATCCGATCGCCACAGATCCGCAGACTTTGTGGGCTTCGGCAAGCGGGATCACTCTGGTCTGTCCACACCATGGACAGATCGAGGCCTTCATCCCCCGCTGGCACAAAGATCGACTCCGGCTTGGTGATCGGCGGCCAACCCTTTCGGACATCCCGTCGAACCGGTCCTCCCATTGGCCGTTCTCGTTCGTGCGAACAGCATAGCAATTATCCGGTAGTGACTGCTTGTTCCCGTGCCAAATTGGCCAGAACCCTGGCTTTACCGGGCCCCACTTCCCATGCCGCGGCGCGCATCTTGGCCTTGGCTTTGACATTGGCTCCCCGACCGACAAACGCCTGACCGTATCGCTGCAATTGACGGTTGTGAAACGATTTCTCCTCGCTTACGTCGACCGCCAGTCGAAGACGTAAGGCGCCAGGCGGAACGATCGCTCTGCGACGTCCATGGAAGCCGGATGGCAGACGCCTAAGGCCCGATATGCTCGTCTATCGGTTCGAAGAGCGATCTCTCCTCGCAGTGACAGCCGCTCGGCCCGGTCTGGGTAGCCGTGATTTTCACCTGAGTCCGGCCGCCGTCCGATGCGAGATGCTCATCTCCTGCTCAAGCAGCGGGATGAGGCTGGCACATATATCAAATAGCTTGCGCATAGCGTCGTTCAAATCGTCCCCACCCGCGGTATTCGTCCGGGGTGATCCCGCAGTTGGCACTCTTACAGTCCTTCAGGTGTGTTTGAGTGTTTGAGCGGTTGAGCGAATGCGCATGGCAAATCGAGAGGTCGATGATCTCGAAATAGATAGTTGTGTTTGAAGCGTAGTAGCCGTTCACTCAATCGATCTAGATCATTTTCCAATCACTCGCTACTTGGGCTTGAAAGAGCGAGGGATATTGCTTGATTTAACCCGGACCGCGGAGAAACCTCAGTCCCGTCGCTGGCGAACAGCCTTAGCTCGATCCATGAATGCGAGCACTTCCCGGTTAGATTGCTCAGCTGATTTCATCCCGCGCTTCGACGGACGCGAATCAATTTCCGAACGATCCTCGTGCGCGTTTCTTTTGCGGGAAACATCGCCATTTCCTCGATCTATTTTTCTATCACCGCGCGGTGCCGGACCGGATTGCTCCTCCCTGAAATCCACGGCTTTGGAAGCTTGTCGGCTTCTAGCAGCGGGATGTCGAACCCCGTGAGTAATCCCTGACGTTCTTGCGTCCTTAGATGACGAGGTTGCGTGTCGATTCTTCGTTGCGATCCGCTTGGGCGCTCCGTCTGTTACTTCCGCCGTTCGCTTTAAGGCCCGTTTTTCGTTCTGCAATTCAATTTGACGAACAAGCGCGGTCAGTCGATTGGTCGTGAGTGCACTACGATCCTTACCCTGGACGATGCCCTGACCGGCAAGAGCTGCCGCAATCGCAGACCATCGTACCCCGCGCTCGCGAAGCTTATAGATTTCCGAAAGAGCAGCCCGAATTGCCTTCGTGGTTCCTGTCCTTTCACGGCTGGATCGCGAGTTAGATAGCTCGGTATCCAACTCTAAAGCCTCTTTGCTAAGCTGATCGAGGTCCACAGTCATGCAGTGACCCTAGATGCTCAGCTCGAACCTAGCAAGGACTATCGTTTGCTAGTATTTGATACCTTTTGTCTCGCTATTAATACTAGTATTTGCACACCTGTGCATCTGGGATGCTGGGGATCAGAAATTGGTCTGCGGCGCCTACGGCGTCAGCCTCCTGTTCCTCCATCAACAGTCAGCGTCAGATTTGATCCACTTAGTTGACCCGCAAAGCACTCGGCTGCGTCATGGGGCCGCAGCTCATTCGCCCAGATTATTGCTTTGGCGCAAGCTCGTGACCGTCGCCGTCCTCCTACCTGAGAATAAATAAGCTCAGATCGGAGAAGCCCAGGTGATGTTTCTGACCAAGTCGCTCATACCCGCTGTCGTGGCGCTCGGATTGATCACGGGTAATCCTGGCCTCGCCGCTGAGCCGCACGACCACGGCGGAACGACTGCGCCAGTCCAGCTTCGGCTAGACCACGGCAAGAAGTGGCAGACAGATGACGTGGTGCGCCGCGGCATGAGCGAAATCCGTGTAGCCATGACGCAATCACTGATGTCCATTCACAATAATGCGTTCACGCCCGCGCAATACGAAGCGCTGGCGGAGCGCATCCAGAAGCAAATCGACTACGTGGTCGGAAACTGCAAGCTGCCCGAGCAGGCCGACCAGCAACTTCACCTTGTCCTCGAGCAGATCATCGATGGCGCCACTGACATGAAGGCCGCGACCGGCCGCGATCAAGGCGCTGTGAAGATCGTGCGGGCGCTGGCGCAATACGGCGAGCATTTCGACCATGCCGGCTGGCAGCCGGTGGAACATTGAAGTTCTTATATGCAGCTGGCCTCGGTGGACGATCTCAAATGGGGCTGCACGCCCGCAGTCCCGAGCACTTTTGCGGCGTACGGCCGGTACTGGCGCGCGCCTGCGCTTCCAGTCGTACCTGCACCTGCCTATCGCGTCATGCTGATCGTCGAGCACATTGTCATGTTGATGGCCTTGTCTCTTGAGCGGACAATCCCGCCTCCGATTTATATCGCCATCTCCATTTCGATTGTAGCATCCTGACCTTGTCGCTGCTTCCACTGATCAAGAGCGCGATCGTGCGTGGTTGCAGAGAACGTTTGGATGCACGACTTCGATACGCTCCAGAAAGGACGATTCATTATCTGCCTTCGACCCCACTGGACTTTGGGAGGATGATCATGCGACCACTTAAAACTATGCTGATGATGGCCATGCTGGTTGCGCTTCCCCGAATGACCCTAGCGGCCGACCGTATCGAGACCGCTGTCGCCGGAGGGGACCCGAATATCTCCATCCACCTGATCAGCAAGAAGGCCAAGAGCGCGAGCGCTAACAGTCCTGTGCTCATGCTGCATGCGTTCGGGTCTCCGTGCGCTGAAGCATTCGATCTCGCGCCGGGATTGTCGTGGATGGACGACCTGAGCGAAGCCGGCTTCACGGTCTATGCCATCGATTTTCGCGGTTTCGGCCAGTCCAGTCGTCCGGAAGCCGCCGCTCCCGTTGACCGGGCGACAGACGCCGTGCAGGACGTCGTCGCGGTGATTGAAGCGATCCGCAAGGAGACTGGTGCGCCGAAGGTGTCGCTGGTCGGCTGGAGCTGGGGTGCGGTGGTTGCATCGATGGTGGCGCTTGACCGGCACGATCTTGTCGATTGAATGGTCCTCGTAGGCGCGATGCGTGCTTTCAAGCTGCTGATGATGACGGAGCCGTTGGCCGCCAAGGAGGACTCTGCGAGGTTCGGACAGCCGCACGCTCCCTATCAAAAGCTCGATGCCGGCATGGTGCTGGGGCACTGGCACATGATGCTGAGGGGATCTTCGGGACTTGTCGATGCTGAGACGATTGCGAAAGTGCAGGCGCTGGCGGAACGCTGCGGCCATACCGACCCCGCGGCGCAGCCAAAGATCGTCATCCGCCCGATGGGGCCGCTCGTTGACCTTTTTTGAGATCTGGAGCGCTCGCCCAATCTACGACGCAGCCAAGATCAAGGTTCCAACGCTTGTCGTTCGAGGGGATCGGGATTCATTCGCGGACAAGCAATTAGCCGCGAAGATTCCGGGTGCGCAAGAGACGGTTGTCGTGGATGCCACGCATTGGGGGCCTTACGAACGCAACCGTGACGGCTTCACCGCGGCAAGCCGGGCATTTCTCTCGACGCGAAAATGAGCCGCTACGCGGCAATGCGAAAAGACGTTGTCTTGAAGAGAAATCATGGGTTTTCCAGCACGTTGGCCACATTGGAATTGCGGAGATGACGGTGTGTGTGGCTCGTCTCGCCCGCCGCGGATCAGGAAATTTCGGTCGTCCATGGCGCTCCCAACCACGGCTATGTCCCGCGGCCTTCCTGAATATCCTGCAAATCAGTGGCAATAAGAACTAGCAACTCACGTTGGAGAACTCCCACATTCGGAATTGCAAATCGCCGATCTCATGCTAAGGTAGTAATTGATTACTTTCTTCGAGGCCTAAATGCGTACCCGTGCCAAACATCTCCCCGCAGACGAAAGACGGGCTGTCACCGTTGAGGCTGTCGTTAGCCTGTCGGCCGAACAAAATCCGAGCGAGATAACGACAGCCGCGATCGCAAAGCGCATGGGGGTAACCCAAGGCTCCCTGTTCAGGCACTTTCCGACCAAGGACGCGATCCTGCAGGCTGTCATGGAGTGGGTAGCGAAGCGGCTGCTCGCCCGGGTCGACGATGCGGCGCGCTCCGCGACCTCTCCAATGGCCGCGCTCGAAGCCATCTTCATGACCCACATTCAATTCGTAGTGGACCATCCGGGTGTGCCACGTATGTTGTTCGGCGAGTTGCAGGGTGCTGAGCCGACGGTGGCGAAGCGCATGGTGCAAACGTTACTTCGCCGCTACGGCGAACGCCTGCATCGCATCATCGAACAGGGCAAACAATCCGGCGAACTTCCTGCGAGGCTCGATAACGAAGCAGCCGCCACGCTCTTCATTGGCATGATCCAAGGACTGGTCATGCAGTCGCTCCTCGCCGGTGAGGTAGACCGCATCCGCCGCGATGCGCCAGGCGTTTTCGCAATCTTCCGTCGCGGGATCGAGGTTGCGCCGTGAAACGCTCATCGCTCCACCGCCGAACATTGGCGCTTCTGGCCGTGATCGTGCCCTTGCTGGCGCTGTTCGTCTATGTTGCATTGCGATCGGGGCCGCTCGCACCTGTCCAAGTGACCGTTGTACCCGTCGAAAGCCGGCCTATCACGCCGGCTCTGTTCGGCGTCGGCACGGTGGAGGCCCGCTTCACATACAAGATCGGCCCGACGGCTGCCGGGCGGATTAAGCGGGTGGACGTGAATGCCGGCGACAGGGTCCACGCGGGTCAGCTCTTGGGGGAAATGGATCCCGTCGATCTCGACGATCGCATTATGGCCCAAGAGGCCGCAATCAAGCGCGCCGAGGCATCCGTGTCGGCGGCCGAAGCGCAAGTTCAGGACGCGCTGGCTCGACAGAACTACGCTGAAGCGCAGGCAAGTCGTTACGAACGGCTTTGGCAGACGCAGGTGGTGAGCGAAGCCGCCATCGAAGGAAAGCGGCAGGACCGGCAGACCACGGAGGCGGTCCTCATGGCTGCCAAATCCAATTTGGACGCCTATCGTCACGAGTTGCTGCGCACCCGTAACGACCGGGAAGGTTTGATCCAGCAGCGGGCAAGTTTGCGCCTGCTCGCGCCAGTGGATGGCCTGGTGGCTGTGCGCCACGCCGATCCCGGAACGACGCTGATCGCAGGGCAGCCCGTGATCGAAGTGATCGACCCTCGACAGCTGTGGATCAATGTCCGTTTCGATCAAAGCGGCGCCGCAGGACTCGACGCCGATCTTCCGGCGCGCATAGCGCTACGCTCTCGCGGCAATCAGCTCGCCGGCCGCGTATTGCGCGTAGAGCCTGTGGCCGACGCAGTGACTGAGGAAACCCTGGCTAAGATCGTGTTCGACACGATACCTGATCCTCTGCCGCCGATTGGTGAACTTGCCGAGGTCACCGTCGCACTGCGTCCCCTCCCAGCAACACCGGTCATTCCTAATGCGGCCATTCAGCGCGTCGACGGCAAGCCGGGCGTGTGGCGGATGATCAATGGAAATCCGCGCTTCACCTCTGTCAGATTCGGCGCCGCCGATCTGGACGGTAACATCCAGGTGCTGGAAGGTCTCAATGACGGCGATCAGGTCGTGGCCTACAGCGAAAGGATGCTGAGTGCGCAAAGCCGCGCGCATGTGGTCGAAAACATTGTCGGACCGTCAAGATGATCAGCCTCGCCGGCCGCGATATCCTGCACTCGTGGGGGAAGTTCGTATTCACGGGCGTCGGCCTGGGTCTCTTGATAGGCGTGACACTGACGATGGCCGGCGTGTATCGAGGCATGGTCGACGACGGCAAGGTGTTGCTCGACAACAGCGGTGCCGATCTGTGGGTCGTGCAAAAAAATACGCTGGGGCCCTACGCAGAGTCCTCGAGCCTGAATGACGACGCATACCGCAGTATTTTGGCAATGCCGGGCGTCGCTCAGGCTGCCAATGTCACTTATCTAACCATGCAAGTGCGGACGGGGAATGCGGATGTGCGCGCCATGGTGGTCGGCATCGCTTCCGGAGCAACGGATACGCCCGGCTGGCCGCCGTTTCTCGTCGCCGGACGACAAATCACCCGCAGCCACTATGAGGCGGTCGCCGACGTCGCCACCGGGTTCGAGCTGGGCGATCGAATTATCATCCGTCGCAATCAATACAAGGTCGTGGGGCTTACCCGACGCATGGTCTCGTCCAATGGCGATCCGATGGTATTCATCCCGTTGAAGGACGGCCAGGAGGCGCAATTCCTGAAGGACAACGACGCGATCGTCCAGCAACGCCGACGAACGGCGGAGAATCCCAGCCTCAACCGGCCTGGTGTACCTGGCCTCCTCGATGCTGTGATCGCCTCACAAAGTAGCAATCCTTACGTCAATGCCGTGCTCGTACGCGTCAAGCCGGGCTACGCCGCAGATGAGGTGGCCGAATCGATCCGACGCTGGAAACGCCTGACCGCCTATACCCGGCCTCAGATGGAGGACATTCTCGTCGGCAAGCTGATCGCCACCTCCGCCAAACAGATTGGCATGTTTCTGGCGATATTGGCCATCGTCAGCGCGGCTATTGTCGCATTCATCATCTACACCCTGACGATGGACAAGATCCGCGAAATCGCGGTTCTGAAATTGATCGGTACGCGAAATCGAACGATCGCCGCGATGATTTTGCAGCAAGCGATCGTCCTGGGACTTATCGGGTTTGTGGTGGGCAAGATAACGGCGACCTTTGCCGCACCATTCTTTCCCAAATACGTCCTCCTCATACCGACCGACTCGATTGCCGGAGCCATAGCCATCATGGTCATTTGTGCGC
Organism: Bradyrhizobium sp. Leaf396; assembly: GCF_001424605.1. Classification (NCBI taxonomy): domain Bacteria; kingdom Pseudomonadati; phylum Pseudomonadota; class Alphaproteobacteria; order Hyphomicrobiales; family Nitrobacteraceae; genus Bradyrhizobium; species Bradyrhizobium sp. Leaf396. Next base: position 3,214 of record NZ_LMQJ01000041.1, on the reverse strand, counting down.
TGGCGAGCGTGATTGCCATCCGCATGGCGCTCCAAGTCGACCCGGCCGATGCCATCGGGGGATGAGATGGTCGGCAAGGGCATTCGTATCGAGGGGTTGAGAAAGCGCTATGGTAGCGGCGACACCGCCGTCGACGCCTTGAAGCGCGTGGATATGCAGGTCGCGCCGGGCGAGGTGATCGGCTTGATCGGGCCATCCGGCTCGGGCAAGAGCACCCTGCTTAAGGCGCTGGGCGCGGTGATTGATCCAACCGCTGGGCGCATGATTCTCGGCGACGAGGTGATCTACGACGACGGCTGGAAAATATCCGATCTGCGCGCGCTCCGCCGCGACAAAATCGGTTTCGTCTTTCAAGCGCCATACCTGATCCCGTTCCTGGACGTGACGGACAATGTTGCGCTTCTGCCCATGCTCGCCGGGACCCCCAACAGCGAAGCGCGTCAACGCGCATTGGCACTACTGAGAGCTCTCGATGTGGAGCATCGCGCCGGAGCCATGCCGTCACAGCTTTCGGGAGGAGAGCAGCAGCGTGTCGCCATTGCTCGAGGTCTTGTGAATCACCCGCCCGTGATACTGGCTGACGAACCGACTGCACCGCTGGATAGCGCGCGGGCTTTGGCTGTGATCCGGATCTTGAATGATATGGCGCAGCGCTTCGAGACCGCCATCATCGTGGTCACACACGACGAGAAGATCATCCCAACCTTCAAACGCATCTACCACATTCGTGACGGAGCAACTCATGAAGAAGCCGGCCAAGGACGTAGCATCGATTGACCAACCCACTTACGGCGGGGCTTGCCGTGCAGGACCTTCGTATTTCATTCCAACTCTCTTTACGTTGGTGACGGCCTGCATACTTGCCGCAACCGCCGCACAGCATGTCCGGGCTGGCGAAGCGGCTGATGCCAGGCCGCTAGAGCTGCGCAAGATCATGCAGGACCTGGACAAGAACGTGAAAGGGATTGCTAACGCCATTTCCCGAAAGGATTGGGCTTTTGTTGCCAAGACCGCTCTCTCGATCGCCGAGCATCCACAACCATCCGTGGGTGAGAGGATGCGTATCCTCAGCTTCATGGGGGCCGACGCCAGTGCATTTCGAGCATACGACGGGAAAACACATCACGCAGCGCGAGCCCTGGAAGAGGCTGCACTTCAGCGCGATGCACCGGCGGTCATTGCGTCCTTTACCGCCTTGCAAGACAGTTGCTCCGCCTGCCACCAGCGCTTCCGCAAGCCTTTTGTGGAGCATTTTTATGGGAAAGACTGAGACCCGCCGCATATCTACAATGGACCCATTTTTGCCTGTGGTACCGGCAGGGCAGCAACGCCTCATCGCCAGCTTGTACGTCCTCGAAACTCACTTGGACATGATCGACTGGCTCGTTAGGCAGTCGCCGTCCGATAATTCGTCCGGAAACTGCGAGGTTATCGCGATCGAGTTAATCCAAAGACGCACCGTCAGCTGGCATTGCACGAACAAAAACCCCGCCGCCGATCGTGTCACCTACCGGAGGAGCGCAGAGACAATCGCGCCGCTTTTCCGACTGCCGCGGTGATATCTAAGAACCGCTGACAATCGCGCGTGAAGTCAGAGACACATGAGAAGCCCAATGTGGAAGAGATGCTTATTTGCAGCGATCTTGTTGGTTTTGACGCTACCAGCGTATGCAAGTGCGATTGCTTCTTCAACCGCCACGCCTCCTGCTTCTCGAAATCCGGCTGGAGATCGCGCCGAGCTTGATCAGCAGATGATCAACCGTGAGCTAGAGCTATTTCGTGGGACGCAGATTTCACTTTGCCAGGCGCTGCTCGCAGCCGAACAGTTGCACCCGGGTTCGAGCACGTGGGATATCGGCCTTGACGGCAGCTCAGGGTCGCCGGTCTACCGAGTTAAGACAGTAAAGGTCGATCGAATCTGGAATGTCGCCATCGATGCACGCACTGGAGACGTTACAGGCGGCGAGATCGTCTCTTTGAGAGAAGACCTGAATACGAAAGATCGGAATAGCGTCATCGCGCTGACGACTGTTCAGCAGAGCCTCCTGGACGCTGTCCTCATTGCGGAACGAGCCACGCAGGGAAAAGCTATCGGCGGAACGATAGTCAGAGAAGCCGAGAGGTTCAACTTCGTCATTGTCGTCGTAAGCGGAGACGACCTAAAGCAGGTCACCCTTGAGCCGCCGAGAGCCCATCGCCGCGAGCCTCATCCACGTCACTCTGCCGTGATCCAGCCCTGCGGATAAACGCTATTCAGTTCGCGCAAGAGCAGCTCGCACGCCTAATAGAACTGCGAATCAAAGATAAGAGAAGGAGACAATGCCGGTAGATCAGATGGCCATGTTTGCGACATCAGGGTCAATTGCGCTCTTTATCGACGGCGCGAACCTCCACGCCACAGCGAAGACCCTTGGCTTCGAGATTGACTACAAGCGCTTGCTCATCGGATTTCAAAGCCACGCGACGCTGTTGCGGGCCTTCTATTACACCGCCCTGATCGAGGATACAGAATATTCTTCTCTGCGTCCCCGCTTGGACTGGCTCGCCGAGCGGCTGGTCGCGCATGTTATCGACGCCAAGTATCATTAGCATTTGCCGCTTTACCGCCAGGCGCAGATGCTGGCGACGCACGATATCGCCATGGACCGTTCCACGCTCGCCTTCTGGGTCGGCTATGCGGCCCAGGAATTGAAGCCCTTGTGGCATCGTTTGCGCCAGCTTCGCTCGACTCTTCGGAGCTCTGTGTCGATGAGACCGCGGCACCGGTGTTGGATCCGGGATGCGGCAGGTAAAACCGGCTGCTTCTGGGCGTTATCGCGCGATGACAGGTCCTGGCCGGACCTGACCCACCTGGGGTCGCTTATGCCTATGCACCGGGCCGCGGGGCCCTTCATGGCTTGCGCTTGCTCGCGGGCTATCGCGGCATCATCCACTGCGGCGGCTATCAGGCATACAAGACCATGACCCGAGAGACGCGTGCGGACGCCCTGTCCGGGACGCTCGCCTTCTGCTGGTCGCATCTGCGGGGCCAGTTTGTGAAGATCGAGCGCGAGGTTGCTCCGGCGCCGGCTCCGGTTGCCCGCGAGGCCCTTGAGTGTCAATCGGCTTGCAAATTTGGCTCTGACGCAAGTTTGGTGCAGCGCCGACTATTCTGCACCGATTAGTCTGGCTTGAAGCAGATCGATTTTGCCGCGGCCGTACATTTGACGTCGAA
>NZ_LMQJ01000040.1:0-15844 GCF_001424605.1 Bradyrhizobium sp. Leaf396 | reverse complement strand
CCGGCACGAAACATGAAGTTCCTGCGGGAATGGCCGTTCGACCTCTATGCGGGATTGCTGCTGCGCGCCGGCCTCTTCGTGAGCGCTTCTACTGCCGCAATCTGTGCCTGCTCGGGGCGGCGCTCGCGATTCCCCCCCGCATGCGGATGTTCGAATCGCTCAAGCGCTACCGCGAATGCGCCGCCGAATGTCACGTCTGCGCGCGTCGCTGCACGGTGCAGGCGATCCATCCGCCTGAGCGGGGTCAACGGTGCGCTGGTGAACCGGAAGGTCCTTGACGCGACAGAACACCATGAACACCTTTGATTGGTAGACGGACGGAGTCGATCCGTGAAGTTTTTGCTGAGAATTATGCTTGCAACCGTTATCCTGAACGTTGGTCCAGCCGTCGCGCCGCGCCGTAGAGCGCCGTCGCTTCTCCTGCCCTACAGAAGGAATTCGATGGCTTCATCGAGAAGTTTCGCGCGGCACTGAGGCAAACGATTCCGCCGCCGTTGCCGGTATGACAAAATTGCCGTTTATGAATGACAGCGCAATTCGCGACACCGCGCAATCCCGTGCCAAAACCTATCAGACCTCGTTCACGGCGAAAAAACGCGCGTGTATCCAGCGCGGCAAGGCCTTTACGACCGCGATCAAGAGAACAATGACTATTACTCAGTCTTCTGCGGCCAGCTCATCTTCCTCTTCACTAAGACGCCGGCGGGCTTCCTTTTCACGGATATCGGCGCGAATGACTTATCAGGCACAATGCCGTTCACTGCTGCAACCGTTAATCGACCTGCGCTGATTGATCAACGCTCGCGGAATGCGACGTGGGCCGCTTAAGGTCAAAATCGCGGGTCGACACCACTGCGAGCCGCTTCCGGTCTTCGCTCGACAGGGGACGCTTGGCCGAGCATTGAGCTAGGCAGCCTCGGGCCAGAAGCGGGCATGCAGTTGGTCTTAGCCCTGGGTCCCTTCGAACCTGCTCATGGACGCTCGGTCGCCCGCGCAAGATGCTCGGCTCGGACAACCGGCCTCTCCTTGCCTGCATCATGCTGATCGCTTGCGATCTGCTCGATTCTAAAGCGTTGCCTTCTGAACGTCCCGACTATGTCATTCGGATCAGCGCCTTCCGCTGCGGCAAGATCCCGCAAGGGGGGCCATTCCACTCGGCAGACGATGCGGTCAACGCCATTGAACATGGCGAAACCGCTTCAGGCTATGCCGCCTCGAACTCGCCTGACGAATCAGGGACAAGGGGCATATGAAACTCTGTTTCGTTGGCTGCGCCGCCGCAGCGCAATTTGCCGTCTTTAACGCTAATGCTTCATCGTGACACTGTCACTGATCTCAAAGAGGGGCCGTTCCTCGTCTCTTACCCTGACTGAGATCGCAGAGCCCTTTGCAATGAAGACGTCGCTGGCGATAGATGTGGCGGTCTGAGCGCTGCAAGGTGCGCAGCATCAAAAGATGCAAACTCCTCTCCATGATCGTCGTCAGCGGCATAAAAGTCATCGCGAATGTCGAAGAAGTAGCGCATCAAAGTGCTGGGTCTAAATGAAGGTAGAGTGGATTGAAGTCCGCGACTTGCCGGAGGCCTTCCAGATCGAGAATGCTGATTTCTCCTCGTTCGATTTCCAGCAGACCCTTCGATCGAAGTTCTTTGATCACTCTATTCGTATGGACGATGCTCGTTCCTATTGCCTCCCCAAGAATGACCTGGGTGACTGGGAACCTGAAGGACACGTCTGTAACACGGCCGATTGTTGTGAGCCTCGTGTATATTTCCAGGATGAGGTGAGCCAACCGACTTATGGCGTCGCGTTGTCCCACGTTGCATATCCACTCCCGGAATATCGCAGAATCGATCAGCGTGTCCCGCCACAGCGCTTCAGCAACCCGGGGGCTGCTCCGGGTTAACGAGCGGAGCGCATCATGAGGAATGAACCCGAGGATGCAGTCCTCCAAGATGGTGAGTTCGTGATCGAGAACGTGAAGGTGCAGACTTTGCAGATCGGGGATGTCGCCGGGCTGATGAAAGGAGAGGATTTGTCGCCTTGCATCTCCAACGATTTTTGATCGTTGCATAAACCCGTCAATGATCAGGCAACAAACAGAAGGCCTATCTCCGGTTGCAACCACCGTCTGCCCGCCGGCCACCCGCTTAACGGTTATCGGAAGCCGCAAGATCGCCTGTTCATCCTGGTCCGAACTGTTAGCCGTGAGCCGCAGCCGCTTGAGCAAAGGCTCCATAATATCGAGCGTCATCGTTCCCTCCCGACGCAAGAGTTCCGGTATCCAGTATGGAGCCGAGCAGAGTGCCCGGCAGGAGCGGAATCCATGCGGTCCGCGATAGCAGGCTCCCGCTCATCCCGGTAGCGGCGATCAAGACAGCGCCATTGCGTTCCGTGACAGGCGTTGTAGGGCTGGTGGGCGCTCCCCGCTAGAGCAGATGAGTCTCCGTTGACGGCGCCGGCTCTTCAGTTCCATATTGTCGAAAATGGTTTGTCGAGCCCTTGAGAAGCCGGATGACGCTGTCGGATCGCGTGAAGTCGACTATGGAAGTCGTGTTGGAAGAGACGTGCCGGGAACTTCCAAACGGCGGTGACCATGAGATCCGGAAGGTCATTGCTGAACAGCTTCTTGCAGCTGCCGAGGCTGGGCACACCACCTTGGATGAGCTGCGGGCCGCAGCGCTGCGTGCATTCCCCAGCGCAGCAAAGATCACTCGACAATAGAAAGCGTTGGAGACGGCTTGTGGCTTCGGTGCTGCTTATTGAGGATGAAGCACTCATCCAGATGATGGTAGCCGACAAGCTCGCAGAGCTGGGCCACACCGGATGTGGCCGAAGCCAGTGATCTGGCCCCCGCCCTGGAGCTCGCCAACAACACCAATTTTAATTCGCTGTGGTCGGTGTCTTGCTCGGCCGCACCAGCAGCGAACCGGTCGCGGCGGTCACAGAACGCAAGATCCCGTTCGCCTTTGCGAGTGGCTAGGGGCTGATGGAATGCCGGGCGGATTTCATGACCGCCCGCTTCTCACCAAACCCTTTCAGATAGATCAGCTCGAACGCTGTATTGAAATACCCCCACGGCGTTCACACCATCGATGGCCATGCGGTTGCCGATCCAGGTTTCCTTTCGGCGCTCCGGAAGATCTCAAAGAGCTATGAAAGACCTGAATAGGGGTGACGGATTCGCACGCGGTTCTGACCTTGACCGCGAGCGCCAGCAGCCTCGATCGCCAGAATTTCTGCGCTACTTCCGCCAGCCGCGGGCAGCGGCGGCGACGACAGCAAGTGTCGCTTCCGCGCCGTCGGCCTCGCCTTTCTCGAAGTCGCCTTCCGTCTGTGCCATAGCATTCGTGACGTGCGCGAAGCAGACGATCGGTCGGCCGCTCGCCGCGCTGAAGGCATAGAGAGCGGCGGCTTCCATCTCGACGGCAAGCGTGCCCAGATCCCGCGCACGCGATATGGCGGCCTCGGTTTCTCGGTAAGGCGCATCGGTCGTCCACGTTGCGCCCCGGTGCAGCGTAATGCCTGGCAGAGCCCGTCCCGCCTGCTCGACCCGCGCGAGCAGCGGCGCGTCGGGTGCTTCGGCGAAGATCGAGCCCGGTAGGTAATGATAGCTCGTCCCCTCGTCGCGCAGCGCGCGGTCGATCAGGACGAAGTACGGCGTCGGGCCGGTTGGGGTGATTTGTCCGGCGGACGTGACGCTAACGAGCAGGCGGCAGCCGGATGCGAAAAGTTGCTCGGCGACCAGCACGGCGAACGGTGCGCCGACGGCGCAGCCCACCATGCCGACCTCGCCGATGCCGTCGAGATCGAAAGCAAGAAGCTCCGTGTGATAGCAGGCCCATCCTTCATGGATGCGCCCGGCGCCGTTCCGCTTGAGGTGACGGACGACATCACCGTCCGGATCGAGCACGCAGATTTCGGGGACCGCGACGAGCGGCAACTGCCTCTGCCGGCGGGCCTCCCTCAGCAGCGCTTCGGGCCGGAACACCGAGGGCGCTTCGTGGTCCTTGACGCCGAGAATCGGTCACGCGGATTCCGCGCGGTGAGGCTTGTCATCCATGATGCACCTGATCGGCTTGTCTTCACGCGAGGGATTCGACCGGGAGGCCGGCGGCTTTCCATTCGGGATAGCCGTCCTCGAGCCGGCGGACGCAATAGCCTCGCGTCCGGAGCGCTGCAACCGCTTCGAAAGATAAAACGCAGTAGGGACCACGGCAGTAAGCGATCACCTCACGGCCTTTCGGAAGTTCGCCGAGGCGTCGTTCCAGTTCGGCAAGCGGGATGTTGAGCGCGCCCGGCAGATGGCCAAGAGCGAACTCGTCTCCGGGGCGGACATCGAGCACCGTGACGAGATCGTCGTGCAGTCTCGCGACCAGATCATCTCGCGAGACAGGTTCGAGCGCATCGCGGGCGTGGAAGTAGTCGGTCACGACTCGGCCGATCTCAGCGATATTCCGCTCGCCGACCCGACCCAGCGCCTTCGTCAGCGCGACCACTTCCGCTTCGCCGGCCAAGCGATAGAGAACGTGTTTACCCCGCCGCTCCGTCTCGACGAGACGCGCGCGCCTGAGGATCTGCAGATGGCGGGATGTGTTGGCGAACGTCAGATGAGCACGGGCCGACAGCTCCTCGACGCTGCGCACCCCTTGGGCGAGGTGCTCCAACAGCTCAAGCCGATGCGCGTGGCCCAGCGCCTGCGCCACCTCGGCAAGGTTCTCATAGATCGCGTGTTTCGGTCCGGTACTTGACACGGCAGCTCCTGAATATATCATTCAGCAGATTGATTGAACGTTATCTATCCGCTCTCAGAGAGGAGTGCAAGGCCATGATCCTTCGCCAGTTCTTGCATAGCGATCCCGTCGGCATCTCCTACCTGTTCGGTTGTGGTGGCAAGGCCACCTGTGCAGTGGTCGACCCCGTCGGCGATATCCAGCCCTATCTCCAAGCTGCCGACAACGCCGGCATGCGCATTCACTTCGTCATCGACACGCATGTTCATGCCGACCACCTCTCGGCGGGACGGGCGCTCGCGGACGCTGCGGGGGCGTCCTACGTGCTCTCTTCGAACGCGAGTGTGTCGTTTCCGTTCAAGGCGGTTGGCGACGGCGACGCCCTGCCGCTCGGCAACATCACGGCAACGGTTCTCCATACACCGGGTCACACGCCCGAGCATATCTGCATTCTGGTGACGGACCGGACACGCGCCGACGAGCCATGGTTCGTGTTGACCGGCCACACTCTGATGGTCGGAGATCTCGGCCGCACCGAACTCGCCGCCAGCGCCGAAGAAGGCGCCAAACAACTGTTTCGCAGCGTGAGTAAGCTGAAGGACCTGCCGGACTATGTCGAAGTGCTGCCCGGCGCCTATGCGGGTTCGGTCTGCGGCCGCCGGCTGAGCGGCAAGCCCTGGTCCACGATCGGCTTCGAGAAACGGCACAACCAGGCCTTCATGATCGAGGATGAAGTCGAGTTTGTCCGGTTCATGGTCGCCGAGATTCCGCCGGCACCGCCGGAAGCCGCGAAGATCAGAGCCGCCAATTCAGGCATCACGGCCGCTGCGGCCTGATGTCATGAGCGAAGCGGCATCCGCTCCACAAGGCTCGCCTTCGGTCAGATTGGGGCTGAGGGAAAACTGGCCGGAATTCGCTCTGCTCGTCCTGATCAACGCCTTCGTGGGCGGAATGGTCGGGATCGAGCGAACCGTCGTGCCGCTGATCGGCGCGGAGGAATTCAAGATGGGCTCGACGACGCTTGTCGTCTCGTTCATCGTCAGCTTCGGCGTCGTGAAGGCGTGCGCCAATCTCGTGTCCGGCCAGCTAGCCGACGCCTGGGGACGCAAGTCTGTTCTGGTCCTCGGCTGGCTCGTTGGCCTGCCAGTGCCGTTCATGATCATTTGGGCGCCGAGCTGGGAATGGGTGATCGCCGCCAACGCCCTCCTCGGCATCAATCAGGGCCTTGCCTGGTCGATGACCGTGATCATGAAGATCGATCTGGTCGGACCGAAATCGCGCGGCCTGGCGGTAGGTCTGAACGAGTTCGCCGGCTACCTCGCAGTCGGCGTGACCGCCTATCTCACCGGATATCTTGCGTCGGAGTACGGGCTACGGCCGGCGCCGATCTACCTCGGTGTGGCCTATGCCGTCCTCGGCGCCGCGCTCTCGATCCTGTTGGTACGCGACACCCGCGAGCACGTCCGGCTGGAGACCGCGGCGCATGCTCGTCAAGCATCTCCGCTCAGTTTTCGGGAGATCTTCGTTCTCACATCGTTCAGGGATCGCAACCTGTTTGCCGCATCGCAGGCGGGGCTGGTGAACAACCTCAACGACGGCATGAGCTGGGGCATCTTCCCGCTGTTCTTCGCCTCGTTCGGTCTGGCCGTCGATCGGATCGGCATATTGAAGGCGGTCTATCCGGCGACGTGGGGCATCCTCCAGGTCGCCACCGGTCCCCTGTCCGACCGCTGGGGCCGCAAGGGCCTGATCGTCGGCGGCATGTGGGTGCAGGCCGCGGGCTTGTTCCTGACCGGGGCAACTAGTCATTTCGAATGGTGGCTCGCCGGCAGCCTGTTGCTCGGACTTGGCACGGCCATGGTGTATCCAAGCCTGATCGCCGCCGTGTCCGATGCCTCGCATCCGAGCTGGCGCGCGCGCTCGCTCAGCGTCTATCGCTTCTGGCGCGACCTCGGCTATGCGATCGGGGCGCTGTCGGCCGGCATCATCGCCGACCTGTTCGGCATGTCCTGGGCGATCGGAGCGATCGCCGCCCTGACGTTCATTTCCGGCGCTGTCGTAGCGGTGTTCATGCGGGAAAGGGCGGGCTCGGTTGACCTCGCGCAAAAAGCGGGCCGACCGGCGGAGTAGGCTGGTTTTCATCAATGACGGAGCAAGCCGATGCAGAAAGCCTTGATCCAGACGGCCGCCGCTCTCTCCCTCCTGCCCAGCGCAGTATGGGCACAGGCGCAACCGCCGTCAGATGCCGAACGCTACTACGGCTGGGGTCCGCACATGATGGGTTGGGGCGGAGGATGGTATCCCATGATCTTCGGTCCGTTGTTCATGATCCTGTTTCTCGCGGTCCTGGTTGCCCTCGCGGTTAGCCTCGCTCGCTGGCTGGGCGGGCCGTGGCCAGGGACATATCCGCCACACCAATTGCCACCCGCCCGTACACCGCTCGATATCCTCAAGGAGCGCTTTGCACGCGGTGAGATCGACAAGGCGGAATTCGAGGATCGGCGGCGCGTTCTCGGCGAGTGACTCGGCGCGCTGCCTCAGGCTCGCTTAATCGGAAGGGAAGACGCCTGTGCAGATTCTGCTGATACTGAATGATGCGCCGTACGGCACCGAGCGCACCTACAACGGCTTGCGCCTGGCTCTCGCTCTCGCCAAGAGCGATCCAGAGATCACCGTAACGGTGTTCTTGATGGCCGACGCGGTCGTGGCCGCGAAGTCGGGCCAGAAGACGCCGGACGGCTACTACAATGTAGAGCGCATGCTGAAGGGCGTTCTCGCGGGTAAAGGACAAGTCCTGCTTTGCGGCACCTGCATGGACGCCCGCGGGCTCACTGATGCCGAGATACTCAGTGGCATGAGACGCAGCACCATGGCCGAACTCGCGACGGCGACCGTTTCCGCCGACAAGGTGTTGGTCTTTTGAACCGTCGCAGAGGAGCAGCTGGCATGCCGCCGATCTATCTCGACTACAACGCAAGCACGCCTGTGGATCCGGCAGTCGCGGCGGCGATGCGGCCATTCTTGGATCAAGCCAACGGCAACCCGTCGAGCGGGCATTGGGCGAGCACGCCAGCCAAGGCCGCCCTGGAGCGCGCTCGGCCAGATCGCCGCGCTGATCGGCGCTGCATCTGGCGAGATCGTGTTCACCAGCGGCGGCAGCGAAGCGAACAACCTCGCAATCAAGGGCACGTTCTTCGCGCCGAACCGCCAAGGGGCGCACATCGTCACCTCGGCCATCGAGCATCCGGCTGTTCTCGCTCCCTGCCGATTTCTCGAGCGGTTCGGCGCCTCGACTACCCATGTCCCGGTGGACCGGACGGGCCGCGTCGATCCGGACAACGTGCGTCGCGCTATCACTCCGCAGACGACACTGATCAGCATCATGCATGCCAACAACGAGATTGGCACCATCCAACCGATCCAGGAGATCGGCGAGATCGCGCGGGAGCACGGCATCCCTTTCCATACCGACGCAGCGCAGTCGGTCGGCAAGATCTCTACCAAGGTAACCGAACTCGGCGTCGACCTCTTGTCGATCGCTGGTCACAAGCTTTACGCCCCGAAAGGCGTCGGCGCGCTCTACGTGCGTGGCGGCCTGGAATTGGAGCCGTTGATCCACGGCGCCGGTCATGAGCTGGGCCGCCGTGCCGGGACGGAGAGCGCGTTGCTCGCCGTTGGGCTCGGGGCAGCGGCCGCGTAGGCGCAAGACCTTGCTCCGATGGAGCATGTCCAGGCTCTCCGTGATGCATTCTGGCAGGCGCTGCAGGATCGTTTCGGCGATCGCGTCGTGCTCAATGGCCATGCGCATCGTTTGGCCAACACCCTCAACGTGTCATTCGTCGGCAAGATCGGCGCGGATATCCTGGCACAGCTCGGCGACGTCGCGGCATCGACGGGGTCGGCGTGCCACTCGGGACGGATCGAGCTCTCGCCCGTTCTCGCCGCGATGGGCGTGCCGGAGAGGATCGGCAGGGGAGCGATCCGTTTCAGCTTGGGAAGGACCACCACATCGGACGAGATCGACCATGTGGTCACGCGTCTGGCTGAAATCGTATCAGCCTGATCGCTCGGCGGAGGCAGATCATTTGGCGACTTGAACGCGTCGTTTCTCCGCCAGCAGCAGGACAGGCTCGTTCGTGGAATCGCTCGCCGCGGCGAGATCGAGATCCGCCCGTTCGAGAGCTGCCGCGACTTCGGCGAGCGCCGGAAAGCGGTAGATCTCGGGCGGAAACGACGCAACAGCGGCCAAGTCAGCGTTGGTCCGGAACGACAATCCCAAACAGCCGCCTGGCTTTAAGACGCGAGCGGTCTCCCTCAGGCACCTATCGAGATCCTTCCAGAAGTAGCGCACGTGGACGCAGAGCACCTTGTCGAAGGAATCGTCGGGGAACGGCAGGGACTCCACGCTCGCAAGGACTACACTGACACGATCGGCCTCCACGTGCGCGCAGTTACGCCGCGCTGCGATCTCCCCCATCAGCTCGGAGGGACCCACGCCAACGATGCGTCCGGTCGCCGCGCGGCTGGCCAATTCGGTCAGGCTGCGTCCGTGTCCACAACCGACATCGAGGATGCGGTCGCCTTGCTCGATACTGAGCGCATCCATCACGCGCAGATTTTGCCGTCCGGTTTCGCGAGCCATGATGAACGCGATTAGTCGACCCAAGAGTCCTCGAGCATTCCTTGCCTGTTCGGCTATGAAGCGGGGTCGGCGCATGACGGGATTGTGGCGCAAGGCCAGGATATTGGCCCGCCGAAAGTGAAATTCGGCTAGTCAAATCTGAACTTGCGCGAGCGGTTTTTCCGGCTCTGGCAAATGCCCCCAAAACCGTGCTCGTAACTTGGCGCTCCGTAGGGGAATCGAACCCCTGTTTCAGCCTTGAGAGGGCCACGTCCAACCATTCGAGTGAGACTCACGGGGCTGCCCGCCTATACCGCAACGCGAAGCATCGCGACAAGGGGTGGCATGTTGGGCCGTCTCTGGAGACCCGAATCTTAACATGCCTGAATCCCAAGTCGGCAAAATCGGCTACAATGAGATTTTCCCTGCTGGGGGCATCTCATGTTCGACACGGCAACTTCCGCGCTTTTGCGCGCGGTCCTCGATGAAGTATGCGAAAGTGTCTCGGCCCGCGAGATCGGCGCGCGCACGCAGGTGGCTTCGAAGATTCTCGAGGCTGCCACCAGAGGCGAGGTGTCTCCCGAACAGCTTCGGCAGCTTGGCCGGGAGGCCCTGTCCCACGCGCCCACGATGTGGCGCTGATCTGATCCGGAGCGGGGCATGAACTTCCAGGTTACGGTCCTGAAGATCCTGGTGGCCTACCCCGATGGCTTCGCCGTCATTGCAGACCTGAAGAGGGACATGGCCATCCTGGCGACCAGCGGACGCGACTGGGCGGACCGGACCAGACGCCTCGCGGCGCGGGTCCCGGGTCTCGACATCTGGTCACAAGGGCTAGTTGAGCGCATAAGCGGCGGGTGGAGGCTGACTTCCAAGGGTCGGGAGGTGCTCGAGTTCATGGAAGCCCGGCCGTCGCCGGAGACAATCCAGGTGGCTGCAGCCAACGAGACCACCCTGCCGGTTGCCGAACAAACGCCGGTTCCTCTCCTGCGGCAACCCTCCGACCGCGCCAAGCGCCGGAGAGAGCGCTGCGAACGTCGTCGCGAGGCCCGCGAACGAGCCAGGGCAAACGCCTCCTAGTAGGAAAATAGCGCCAGCGAAGCCCTGCGGCTTGGTTTGCCCCGACCGTCGATTGCCTCCCCAGCCCCAAGCGTACTTTTTCTTGCGGCCATGCCCGCAGATCTACAGACCGCTTTCCGATTCGGCGGGCCAAATGGCGGAGTTGTGCACCGGGCTCTTTCAGGCCGGTAGGCCCGAAGGGACGCGGACGGGAGCCGAACCCGCGCGGTATCGCCGGCCACGACCTTCCCTTCGAGCCCCACCACGCCCAGCACATCACATCTGAATGCGGGCCCCGCTTCTGCCGACGAGAGCACCTGTCGCTTAAGGTCGGCCCTGACGCGGTCGATCAGGACACAGGGCTCCGCGGGCCGGTCACCTCGATTGATGGCCGTGGGCCAACTCGCTGAGCGTCCCGAGCGGCATCCGTTCAGGCCCGCAAATGGTGATATTCTCGCCGAGCTCTCCGGCTCCCACCTCGAAACCGGCCTCCGAGAGGGATGCGAAGAACTCGTATGCGATCTTTGCGGCGCGGCGATCAAGGTGAGACCTCAGCGACAATCAGTCAGCGACAATCAGGATGAGACTGCGCCGATGGGGACGGACCGAAGGGAGGGCGTACCGTCCCCATCGGCGTCGCGCTTTTCGGACCCGTCTGGCGGCTGGGTGCGGCCGGTGCAAGCTGTTGATTCGTCTCCAAGAGGGAATCGATGCCTTGCCCGGCCTTCACGTCACCGACCACCAGATGAGGCTGTACATGAACTACCGACTGACATTATCCCCCGAGGCGGCTGCGGCCAAGGCGGGGTTCTCGAAAGCAAGCGCGTATCGGATCGAGGGCGATTTGCGCCTGCCATCTCAGAAGAAGGCGCCGAGGGGCCGGCGACGGTCAGATCCGCTCGCGCCCTACTGGGACGCTGAGATCATCCCGATCCTGAAGGCTGCGCCCGGCATCTGCGTGATCGGCGTGCTGGACGAACTGCGCCGACGGCATCCCGACCTCAACCCGAACATCCGACGCACGCTGGAGCGGCGCCGCGTCGGCAGCATCGAGCTTGACGAGATTTGGGGCTACGTCGGCAAGAAGCAGAAGCCGTCGAGCGTCACGAGATCGGCCACAAGGGCGATCAGTACACGTTCGTTGCGCTTGGCTCCGCGCCAGTCGTGCCATTCCAGCTACCGCACTGGCAAGCGCGACAGCGAGAATACGGACCTGTTTACGCAGGACTTGCGCGAGCGCGTGCTTGGCGAGCCGGAGATCAGCACCGATGGCTTCCTGCCGTACCAGAACGCCATCCGCGATGCCTTCCGGGGCAAGGCCCACCATGGCGTGATCGTAAAGACCTACAGCGTAACCTGTCTGTAAAAGACGCTGCGCGCCGCTACAGCCCGGCAGAGGTAATTGCAGTAGAGCGTGACGTAGTAAGAGGCTTCCCGGTCAAAATCTCGACCAGCTACGTTGAGCGCCAAAACCTAACGCTGCGCATGACGCAGAAACGGCTTGCCCGGCTCACCAACGGGTTTTCATAGAAGCTCACCAATCACGCTGCGGCAGTCAGCCGTCAGCCTGTACGTGGCTCATTACAATCTGTGCCGCGTCCACGAGTCCTGCGGACCACACCAGCGGTTGCCATTGGCGTTGCGGATCGGGTCTGGACGATCGGGGATCTGATTGACGCGGTGCTGCCGCTGGAGCCCAACAAGCCAGTGCGAACTGTGCGTAGCTTCCGAGTAATTGATGGCGGGAAAGACTAGCCCGCTAATCCAACAAATCGAGGATCAACAATGACGCCTTTTGCCGGGACAATCTTCTCGCCGGCGAAGGGCAACAGCAGTTCAAGCTGATCCTTGTCCTTGCGCTTGAGGGAAGGCGTGAGCTTTCTTTCAGGCACAGGCAGCGGTGGCATTTTCGGCATGTGCCCCGCGAGCATGTTTTCAACTGTCAAAATCTGTATGCGCGGAAGGCGCCCATGCACGGACTTCGCCACATACCCGGAATCGCGAGCTTCTTTGAGCATTGCTGCGGTTGGTTCTGCCAAGCAGACAAAAATACCCATTTCGGCTTCCTCCCGTTCGATTACGCCACGGAGGTCGCGGACCATTTGAACTCCAACATTTTCCCCGCCCTTAACGGAGATGATGATGCGCCCGTCACCATAAGGGCCATTCTTGAATAGTATGTTCCCATCAATTCCGCGGTCGGCGCCCATCTTTTCTTCGCGGTAGGTTTGCGCGCCGACGCGCCAAGCTGCCCACCACTGGAATTGATGCTTATCACGTCGGGCAAGATCGCGAGCACCCGCCAAATCCTCGGGTCGACCAAACACCTTAAATTTTGCTTCAGCGTGCTTCGCGCGAAGCCGCGCCTCAATCAGGGTGATGGCGTAGTGGGTCACATCGATGCCGATCCATTGACGGCCAAGTCTCTCAGCGGCCTCAACAGTGGTCCCGCAACCACAGAAAGGGTCCAAAACAACATCGCCGGGATTCGATGATGCGCGGATAATGCGCTCAAGTAGTGATAGCGGTTTCTGCGTCGGATAACCTAGTCGCTCCTGCGCTTGCGAATTGATGGCGTCAATATCGGTCCAAACGTCCTTGAGAGGAACGCCGGGAGCGTCCGACAAAAATTGCTTATAACGGGGAAAGCCATCATTTTTGGGCCAGTAGATCAGGCCAACACGATCCAGCTCGTCCAAGCGATCTAAGAAATCGAAATCAGCAAGGTTGCCTCCTGTGACCTGCTCATATTTTGAGTAGAGATAGGAGGCCGGTTGCCAATGTCGGCCCTGCTCTGTTGGATTGAAGCCGCGCCATGCGGTGCCACTAGGGCCTGTTCGCGTACCTGGACCGGTAAGTGCCACGTCTTGAAAGGCTTCACCGGTTGCCGCGTCAACCTTGCCGAACTTCTTCTTGTATTCGTCGGTGTAATCCTGCCGCAATGTATTCCAAGTCGCTGCCGCAGACTTCGTGTAATAAAAGATCACGTCATGAACAGGGCCGAACCGTTTCGCAGAGTTGTGCGATCCTGTCCTCTTCCAAACGATTTCGTTGCGGAAATTTTCGTGCCCGAATATCGCGTCTAAGAGTATCTTCAGGTAGTGGCTCGCCGTTGGATCGCAATGAAGATAAAGCGACCCTGTATCCTTCAAAACATCGCGTAGCTCCAACAGCCGCGCCGCCATCATGGCTAGGTACGCCATCACGGCGTTTTGCCCGATGTAAGACTTCATGCCTTTCAGCGCCAGCGCGATATCACCGGAGGCGCGCATAACGTCGTCATAGGACTCGGCCGCCGCCTCGCTCCACTCCCAAGTGTCCCTAAACGCTTCCGCCTGCGCCTTGGCAGCCTCGCCCGTAGGCTCCTTGAACAGCAGGCTATAGGTCGCGTTAGAATTGAACGGTGGATCTAGATAGACCAAATCCACGGATTCTGGTGCGATCCGGTCCCGTAGAACGGGAAGGTTGTCGCCAAAGAACAGACGATTACCTGTTACGATCTTTGCCCGAGCCACGCTGCAATCCCCATCCCCAAACGGGAATGGATCGTTAGGCACAACCGGATTCTGTTCCGTTAAATCACAGGAATCGCTCTCGGCATGGTTAGCGAGAGCTAAACACTGGTCCATTTTGAGGTGTCCTAATCCAAAATGGCGCGTGTCCTAATTAGGACAGACCCGATTTTCTGGCATGATGCCAGCGTCCACTCTTTGTTCTGGTTTCACTCGCGGATTCCGCTTCATCTCGGAAGCCATGATGCTCCCGCCGAACAGACAAGTCGCGATTCCGGCTTCCATCGCGTCAACTCTGGGCTGGGCCGGTCCTGCCGCGGGGCCGGATAAGACCGCTTCCGGGATGCAGAATGCCCACCAGATCGCAAACTAAATCCCGGATCACACGCAGATTGCTCGCCAGCGCGCTCGTATGACGGTCGATGAGGGCGCGCGAAGGCGCGTCGAAGAGCACATCGCCAAACGACGAAGTATTCAGCATGGTTGGCGCTCGGGCTGCGCGGTCTCCTCGTTAAGAACTTGGGACCCTTTTTAAGCCGCCTTCGGCTTGTCGAGTGGAGTCCGCTCCCGCTGCAGGAGCGCGATGGCCCGCGCGATGACGTCGTTCCCGGCGGGACGTTCGACGTGGAGCGATTTCCCGCTAACCACGTAGCTCGGAAACAACTCCATCCAGGCCGCGGTGATGCCGATCGGGAAGAAACCATATTTCTCCCCTTCCATCTTGAAGGCATGCCCTTGAATATAGAGCCTTACTTCCCGGTCCATCCCCACGCGGCGACACTCGGTTTTGAAGCGATGCCGCCAGCCGTGATTGGGCGCCACCGTACCCGGCTCGATGCCGGCCACCTCCCGCGCCCACTCCGCGAGCCCTTCGGCGCGCGTCTTGTGGATCGTAAGCTTTGCCTCTTTCAACTTCTCCTTCCCGAAGAAGAGCGGCAATCCCTCGCGCGAGCGGACGAATTCGAGGAAGCCCTGCTCGATGAGGTGGCGGTGAACGGGAACGATGCGCGGACGACCGTTCTTGCTTCTTTGTATGTCGATCCCCCATACGCCGGCTTCGAAGATGATATGTTTCGATTCCAATCGCGTTATCTCGGCAACCCTCGCGCCGCTATAAGCGATCAGCCACGGAACCCAGCGGCGGGTGTTCGCCACGTCCTCGCAGACCTGCGCGTTGGGCGTAAGACTCGCCTTCAGGATCGCGTAAATTTCGCTGTCCCGAAGATCCTTTTCCCGCGTGCGAGGCAACGGTTCGCCGTCGGGATTGACCGTGTCGCAAGGATTCGTGCTGATCAGTCCGTGTTTTCTCGCCGAGTTGAATACGGTCTTTATGGCCGCGAAGTAGCCGTCCTTGATGCGAACGTCGCTTAGCCCTTGCTTTTCCTTCAGGTACCTGATCCAGCCCCGTATGTCGTCTGCCGAGACCTTCGCGACTTCATCGTGGCCGACGAAGGCGATGAATTTGTCGATGCACGCCTTGAACGCGGCGTGTGTGTCGGGCTTGGCCGTCGGCCGCGCGCGTACCCAGGACGCGCAAAGACCCGACAGGGTCGTCGTCTCGGGGTCGGGCCACGCCGGATAGAGATTCTCGTCCGGATCGGGGCGGAGATCACCATTGATCTTCTTTAGAGCGGCGCGACATGCGTGTTTGGCGGCGCGTTGAGCCGCTTGAATCAAATGCCAACGGGCGTGCGAGTTCACTATCAGACCTCGCGCAGCCAAGACGGCATCCACATGGTAGCCATGGAGGCTTTCGAGCGCCGCATCATCGTCGATCGGCTTGGTGACCTGCCTGGGCTGCTCGCCGTCGATTTGATCTTCCCCCGATAAAGTGGACGGGTTAAGCGGCTTTTAGCTCCATCTCGATCGGGGGGATATATCCGAGTGCGGAATGGAGCCTTGTCCGGTTATAGAATCCTT
>NZ_LMQJ01000039.1:0-17202 GCF_001424605.1 Bradyrhizobium sp. Leaf396 | reverse complement strand
GGCTCCGACGGCGGCGCCGAGCACTGGGCCATCATCGCCTCTCTGGTCGAGACCTGTAAGTTGAACGACGTCGATCCGCTCACTTACCTGACCGACGCCCTCACCAGGATCGTCACCGGCCATCCAAACAACGACATCGATCAGCTGCTTCGTGGGCCTATTGTCGTCAAAACCTCAAAGCCGTGGCCTGAGAACGACGCTTACTGTCTAATTGGCAGGACTGAAGATCATGATGGGGCATCGGCAAGTCGAACAGGCTGCGTTGTTCTATGAGTTCTCACTCGAAAGGCACATCCGCGCCGACCACTTGCTCCGGTCGATCGATAGATTTGTCGACCTTGAACAGATTAGGCAGGACCTGGTGGTCTTCTACAGCCGTATCGGTCGACCTTCGATCGATCCCGAGCTGATGATCCGGATGCTCCTGATCGGCTACTGCTTCGGCATCCGGTCGGAGCGGCGCCTGTGCGATGAGGTTCACCTCAATTTGGCCTACCGATGGTTCTGCCGGCTCGGTCTGGATGGGGCGGTGCCGGATCATTCGACCTTCTCCAAGAATGGGCATGGCCGCTTCCGGCAGAGCGATCCCTTCCGTCGCGTGTTCGAAAGCGTGTTGGGCCGCTGCATCGAGGAGCGACTGGTCGGCGGCGAAGGATTTGCCGTTGACGCGAGCCTAATCAAGGCCGATGCCAATCGGCAGAAGGGGATCGAAGGCGACAGGGGACTTCCGCCGGAGGCTGCCGGGCGAGCGATCCTGGCTGTCCTCGATGATGCCGCTTTCGGAGCTGCGACCGAGGTCACGCCGAAGTTCGTGTCGCCCTCCGACCCGGCGGCACGCTGGACGGGGGCGCATGGTGGCCAAGCCTTCTTCGCCTACTCGACGAACTACCTGATCGACGTCGAGAGCGCGATCATCGTCGATGTCGAGGCGACGACGGCAATCCGGCAGGCGGAGGTGTTGGCCGCCAAACGCATGATTGAGCGCTCGCTCAAACGGTTCGATCTCTATCCGGACCGGCTCCTCGGTGACAGCGGCTACGGCTCGGCCGAGATGCTTGCCTGGCTGGTCTATGAGCACGGCATCGAGCCGCACGTTACAGTCTTCGACAAGTCCGCCCGCACAGACGGGATCTTCTCGCGCGATGACTNGCCGAGATGCTTGCCTGGCTGGTCTATGAGCACGGCATCGAGCCGCACGTTACAGTCTTCGACAAGTCCGCCCGCACAGACGGGATCTTCTCGCGCGATGACGTCACCTATGACCATGCCGGGGACCTCTACCGTTGTCCCAGCGGTAAAGTTCTTACCACGACTGGAACGCTGGTGAATGATGGCGCCACCATGCTCTACCTCGCCAGCAAGCATGATTGTGATCGCTGCGCATTGAAGTCTCGGTGTTGCCCTAAGCAGCCTTCACGGAGGGTGCCGCGCTCGATCTACGCGGGCGCTCGCGACATGGCGCGCCAGATCGCAAGATCATTGGAGGGCCGCACTTCGCGCCGGCTCCGCAAAAAGATCGAGATGCTCGCGCACCTCAAGCGCATTCTCAAGCTCGACCGTTTACGTCTCCCAAACGGCGCGCGCGACGAGTTCATCCTCGCAGCCACCGTTCAGAACCTTCGAAAGATGGCCAAGCTGATCCCGATACCCACCCCGAGGCTCGCATAGAGGCCGGTAGAGCGGTTCGGCCACATCGCGACGGAGCCATTACAACGAAATACTGCCGGCCTTTTTCAACGGAATCGACCTTTCGCCGAAACGAAGAGACTTTTGTTGCCTTGATCATCCAATCAGCGTAGCAAGGGTCGGATTTCGGCCCTAACGCTTCTAAGACAAATTTCCGAAATCCAGTATCGGAGATTTCGATGAATATATGCATGATCGGCGTGGGGCGAATGGGTCGCAGGCATATTTCGGCTGCGCGTGCGGCTGGGTTCCATTTGGCGGGTGTGTTCGATCAGTCCCCTGACGCCATCGCTACCACGCTCGTGGAATGTGCAGTCGATAGAAGCACGGTATTTGACCGCGCTGAGGAAATGCTACGAGCGGTGCGGCCCAGCGCAGTAGTCGTTGCTACAACAGCCCCGAGTCATTGCCGATACGTCTGCGCCGCTGCTGCGGCGGGCGTGCCCTACATCTTATGCGAGAAGCCGATGGCGTGCTCCTTGGAGGAGTGCGACCATATGATCGCGACCTGCGACGCCGCCGGCGTTAAGTTGGCTATCAATCACCAGATGCGATTTATGGAGCAGTATACGGACGTCAAAAATCTAACGAACTCGCCTGAGTTCGGCGGGTTGCGGTCAATGGTTGTGACGGCCAGTAACTTTGGCTTGGCCATGAATGCCTCACACTATTTCGAAGCGTTTCGTTACCTGACCGCAGAACCGCTTGCCGAGATTTCGGCTTGGTTCGATCCGGCTAATGTGCCAAATCCTCGCGGCGCACAATATATCGATCGATCCGGTCAAGTGCGCGGTGTGACGGCTTCGGGAGTACGCCTACTGATTGAGCTCGGCGGTGATCTCGGGCACGGCATCGAAGTGGTCTACGCCTGCCGCAATGGACAGATTTTAGTTGACGAGCTCGCTGGCTATGTTCGTGGCATTCACCGCCGAGCAGAGTATCGCGAGCTTCCCACAACGCGCTACGGTATGCCCGCCGACGAATTTCAGCGTCAGATCGCGCAAGCGGACGTGATTGGCCCGACGGTGGCGCTCTGGCGGTCGCTGTTGGCGGGTGGCTCCTACCCAGACGGTAGTAGCGGAAGACACGCGGTCGCAGCATTGGTGGCGGCCAATCTGTCGGGCGAGAGCGGTGGTCGACCGATCGAACTCGAAAGAGGATTACCCCGTGAGCGGATATTCGCTTGGGCCTGAGGGGAATAGCGGCATGTCAGAAATAAAGGTCGCCTTCGTTGGGGCGGGCTATATGGCCGAGGAGCACATGCGGGCGTTCGACGGCTTGCCGGGTGTTGTCATCGCCGGCATCTACAGCCGAACCCGCGAAAAGGCTGAACGCCTAGCCTCGGCGTACGGCACAAAAGTGTTTGATTCCATCGCAGATCTTTACCGGCTGACCCAAGCCGATCTTGTGGTGGTCGCGGTTGTCGAGCTTTCCATGGCGGAGGTTGCAAAGGCTTGTTTTGCCTATCCCTGGACTTTGCTTTTGGAGAAACCTGCGGGCTATGATCTTGCAGACGCAACGCGCATCCGCGACGACGCACGTAGCTCTGGACGCCGCGCTTACGTTGCACTGAACCGGCGCGCCTACTCTAGCACCCGTCGCGCGGCTGAGCTGCTAGCAAACGATTCGTCGTTGCGCTTCATCAAGGTGATCGATCAGCAGGACCAGCAGGCAGCAGTCGAGATCAACAAGCACCCGGAACTAGTGGCGCGCAACTTTATGTTTGCTAATTCGATCCACCTGATCGATTACTTTCGCGTGCTTGGTCGCGGCGAAATCACCCACGTCGACCCTGTGGTGCCTTGGAGTCCACAGGCGCCACGAGTAGTGCTTGCCAAGATCATTTTTGCCAGCGGCGATATTGGCCTTTACGAAGGCATTTGGAACGGTCCGGGGCCCTGGATCGTCAGCGTCAATACTGCCGTTCAGCGCATCGAGATGCGACCGCTCGAGCAAGTCTCATTTCAGTTGCGGGGAACGCGCACCGTTACCCCGCTCGAGATCGATGCTGATGACACGACCTTCAAACCCGGTTTGCGATATCAGGCTGCACAGGCGGTGGCGGCCGCTCGTGGTGAGCCAAACAACCTTGTTACCATAGACGACTCTTGGTACTCGATGCAGCTAGTCGCTAGAATCTTCGGCCTTGTGTGATGAATCCGGCTTCTGCCCTTCGATCTGAGGCGGATGTCGCTTCCATTTTAGCAGATTTCGAGCGCCGCAATGACGCGTTCGGGATGACAGCTGACGGGATTTCGTTGTGGCGGATGCTGCGCTTCGAGATCTCGTTCATACTTCAGGATCTTGGCCTGCATAGGTCGTCGGTTCCGGTCGACGAGTTGATAGCAAGTCTCTTCGGCGCATTGAGTCAGCTCGCGCTTGCACCTCGTGATCTAGAGTTTCTCGGTGCCACTATGACCTCGGCGCTCCGCAAGTTCGACGAGCGGGGCTGGCACGACATCTATTTCGATCCGGTGATTGATCAGATCTCAGGTGGCGCTAAGATGCTCTATGCTGATGCTCGGGGGTTCAATCAAAACGAAAAGCATGCCTATCGAAAGCCGGTGTTCAGCGACACTTCTGTGGTTGCGGTCAGCGCGGCACTTGGTCGGCTGTTCCCTGCTAGACCCGACCGGAATTTCCAGCGGCTTTCCGAGCTCATTGTCGCGGATCTCAAACTCACTCAGTTTTCAGCCGAACGAATCCGCCTCAAATTCAGCGTCCTGAGGTGGCGTGCCCGGCTCTACCGCCTCGTGTTGCAACGGCTACGACCGCGTTGCTTGCTAGTTCCAAACTCCGGACAGTTCGCGCTATTCTTGGCTGCCAACAGCCTCGGTATCCCGTTCATTGAGATGCAGCACGGCATTTTCAGTAATGAGCATCCAGACAACCTTTCCAGCGACGTACTTACGTGCGACAGGCAGACCCTCATGTTGCCTGACCTACTTACTGTGTATGGTTCATACTGGATGAAGATCCTAGAGCATTCCGCACTCGGCAGGCTTGGTCGCATCCGTGCGGTTGGCTCTCCCATGATCGATGTCAATCGAGGCTTGCGTCAACGAAGCTTTGTAGCTGATCCCGGCAAGCCGGTATTGACGTTGACCTCCCAAGGTATCGCTGCCGGGCGACTTGCTGATTTCGTTGCCGAGTTTCTTCGGCTCTGTCCCTCCCAATTCGAACTCAATATCCGTTTGCATCCTGGATATGAGGCGGAAGCCACCCACTACGACGCTAAGTTTTCCGAAGATCCCCGGGTGGTACTTTGGCGGGGCAATTCGAAACCTGACACCTACGAGATGATCGCAACATCTGATCTGCATCTCAGCATCTCCTCGGCATGTCATTTCGAGGCGCTCGGCATCGGTACGCCGACCGCGATCGTAGCCCTGCCCAGCCACGAACTTGTCCTAGGCCTCGCAGAGCGCGGCGATGCCATCTTAATCCACAGCCCGCAGGAATTAGCCGACCTAGTCTTGAGCCGCGGCTGGGGTGTGGTGCCTGCGCAAACGTCCCACTATTACTTTCAACCTGAGCACGTCGCAAACTTACGCGCCGTGCTCAACGAATGCACGTCGCTTCGGAGGGGGCGCGTCCAGTGATTACCATCGTCAACTATGGCACAAGTAATCTCGGCTCGATGCGGAACATGTTGAAGAAGGTCGGCGCGGGTTGCAAGATCGCGTCCGTCCCGCAGGATTTGGCCGATGCAACCAAGATCATTGTGCCGGGAGTCGGCGCGTTTGATGCCGGTATGCGCAAACTGCAGCAGTCGGGAATGGTTGCGGCCTTGAACCAGAAAGTGCTGGAGGAACGGGTCCCGACGCTCGGGGTGTGTCTGGGCATGCAATTAATGACGGAGGGAAGTGAGGAGGGCGAGCTACCCGGCCTTGGTTGGGTTCAGGCCGACGCGCGGCGTTTTAACCAAGCGTCACAGCCCGACATCAAGGTCCCGCATATGGGCTGGAATGAAGTCACCGAGGTCAAGCCGTCCGCGTTGATGGTTGAATTTCCGCCGCAGCCGCGGTTTTATTTCGCACATTCCTACCATGTAGTCTGTCACAAGCCTGAGGACGTGCTGCTGACGTTCGTCTACGGCGCCAAAACATTCACCGCTGCTTTCCAATGTGAAAATTTGTTGGGCGCACAATTCCATCCTGAGAAGAGCCACCGCTTCGGAATGGCGCTCCTCAGAAATTTTGTCGAGCGGTTCTGAGATGCGCCGGACGCGCGTCATCCCGACGCTGCTACTTCGCGGCGCCGGCCTTGTGAAGACGACCACATTCCGAAATCCGGTCTATGTCGGCGATCCCGTTAACGCGATCCGCATCTTCAATGACAAGGAAGTCGATGAACTCGTACTATTGGACATTACGGCCTCGCGCACCGGGAGGGGGCCCGCTTTCTCGACGATAGAGAATATCGCTAGTGAGTGTTTTATGCCGGTCGCTTATGGCGGCGGAGTCAACTCGGTCGAGCACATCAGGAAGATCCTCAGCTGTGGCGTCGAGAAAGTAGTGCTCAATAGCGTCGCATTGCGTCGTCCCGAGCTCGTGCGCGAAGCGGCATGCGAGTTCGGTAGCCAGGCCATCACCGTTTCGATTGACGTCAAACGCAAGCTGTTCGGAGGTTATCAGATTTATGGGGAGGGCGGGTCAAGGGCAACCGGCTACGATCCGGTGGTATATGCTAAAAGGATGCAGGAGCTTGGCGCCGGCGAACTCTTGGTTACCTCCATCGACCGCGATGGCACAATGAAAGGCTACGACGCTGACCTGATATCGCGGGTTGCTTCGGGCGTCAGCATCCCCGTGATTGCCGCGGGTGGAGCCGGAAAGGTCAGCGATTTTACCGCTGCGAAGCAGGCGGGTGCCGCTGCAGTTGCGGCGGGCGCCATGTTTGTGTTTCACGGTCCCTACCGGGCAGTGCTGATCACGTATCCATCGCAGGCGGAGTTGTCTGCCGCGCTGAATTAGGTGATATCCAGGGAATCCGGGATGGGGCGGGACGCCTAGCATCTTCTGTCCGCCTTTAAGGAGTCGATCGGCAAAATGGCAATCTGTACCCGCTGCATCATGGATACGACCGATCCGGAAATCGCTTTCGATGCGGAAGGAGTCTGTAATCATTGCCATCGCTATGAGGCGGTAGCTCGACATCGGTTGGTTCCGCCTGTTGAACGCAAAGAGCGGCTTGCCCAGCTTGTGGCCGAGCTCCAGCGCGCCGGCAGGGGTAAGCGGTACGACTGCGTTATTGGAGTGAGCGGCGGCGTCGACAGTACTTACGTCGCGTGGCTAATGAAGGATCTTGGGCTGCGGCCTTTGGCGGTTCATCTCGACAACGGCTGGAATTCTGAGCTTGCGGTCGCAAACATTGAGAAGACGCTCAAGATACTCGGCATAGACCTGTATACCCATGTGATTGACTGGGAGGAATTTCGCGACTTACAAACTTCGTTTCTTCGGGCCTCCACCCCAGACGGGGAGGTGCCAACTGATCATGCAATATGGGCGTTGCTCTACCAGATCACTGCTAAGCACGGACTGAAGCACATTATCACCGGCACCAATGTCGTCTCGGAAGCTATCCTTCCGGAGAAATGGGGATACGGCTACTTCGACTGGTCTTATGTGAGGGATGTCCATCGCCGCTTCGGGAGGACCAGACTATCCACCTATCCCCACTTTTCGCTAATTTGGCTATTCTACTACATCTTTGTACGGCGCATTCGCATGGTCTCCATCCTAAATTTTATCGATTACAACAAACAGAAGGCCATGGACGTCCTGCAACAGCAACTCGGATGGGTTTATTATGGGGGTAAGCACTACGAATCGATCTATACTCGGTTCTATCAAGCTTACTTGCTGCCTCGGAAGTTCGACATCGACAAGCGGAAGGCGCATTACTCGAACCTGATCCTGTCTGGGCAGATGAGTAGGGCGGAGGCGCTGAAAGCGATGCAAGCGCCGGTCTACCCTGCAGACCTACTAGAGGAGGATCGTCAATACGCGCTGAAGAAGCTGGATCTCAGCGAGGCTGAATTCGCCGAAATCATGGCATCACCACGCAAGACCTTTTTGGAGTATCGAAACAACCACAGCCTCTTTAAATTGGCGAAGAAGCTTGTGAACTCGTCCCGGCAGTTGATCGGCTAGGCGACCTCCATGAACCGCGCATGAGAGTCCTGTACATTCATATGACGGGCGCTTTCGCCGGCGGTTGCCGCAGCCTCTATGAGGCGGTGCAGGCGCTTCCTGCTGGCGAGGTCCAGCCGTTCTTCGTCGCGCCGCGGGGAACCGTCCATGATTTCTTTGGCAAGATTGGCGAGGTGATCGAGACGTGGGGAGTGAGCCAGTTCGACAATACCAGGTACAGCTATTACCGTGGCCTGCGCTGGCTGGTCGTGCTGCGCGAACTGGTGTTCTTGCCCTCGACATTTCTCGCGTTGCGGCGCGCGCAGCAGCGTTGGAAACAGGTAGATCTTATTCATATCAACGAGATCACGGGCGTCGTGCCGTGGCTGATCGCGCGCCATCTGTTCAAGGCTCCCGTCATTGTTCATGTGCGCTCGGTCGTTCGGAACGATGCTGCCTCGCTGCGCACGCGCTTGATGGAATCGCTTCTCCGCAAGGCGGATGCGGTCATCGCCATCGATGAGACCGTGCGGGCAAGTCTGCCGCCGCCGCTTCGCGTCGATGTCATTCACAATTCGTTCTCACTCCCCGCTCGAAAAAAAGCGGAGGTTGGCTTTGCCGATCGACTTCGCCTAAAGCCGGGCTCGTTCAAGGTCGGCTTTGTCGGCAACCTGCTGCGGGTCAAAGGCATCTTCGAATTGATCGAGGCGGCGCGCCTAACGCGCGAACAGGGCGTCGATGCCGAATTCATCATAGTCGGTTCGGATGCCGGGCGCTCCGGCACGTTGTGGTCACGCTTCCTTAATCGCCTGAAGCTCGGTCAGGACGTGGGCAGCGAGGTGCGCGCAAAAATCGCCGAAGATGGGCTCGAGAGCTGCGTTCACATGGCGGGCTTTACGTCTGACGTTGCACAGGCCTACGCCTGCATGGATGTCCTGTGCTTCCCGTCACATTACGATGCGCCCGGGCGCCCCATTTTTGAAGCCGCATTTCTTTGCATCCCCAGCATTGTCGCGATCGCGCGTCCGTCGCCGGATACTCTGGTGGATGGCGTGACTGGGCTTGCGGTGCCGCCCCGGAATCCGGTTGCGTTGGCCAAAGCGATCGAATCGCTCGCTACCGACAAGGAGCGCGTCTCGCGGATGGGGGCGGCTGCTCATCAACTGGCACTGTCTAACTTCTTGCCCGAGCGCAACAGTAGGGAACTGCTAGCAGTCTACAAGCGGGTGCTAGCGCAGGTGGCTGCACGCAAGAGAACGGACCAAACTCCGGTTTCCAGCCCTCGGTCCTGATTGCGGGTGGACGGCGGTAAGTGGGGTTTGGCGCTCTCTACACGGGAATACTACTCTGCGATACTTATTGGTTTTCCACCACCGATAGCCTAAAAGACGGTCGACCACCGATGAGCGGCTTGGTGGTCAGCAGCACGTCTTTCCGGCAGACTGGCCGCTATGGCGTTCGAGAATCGGAGGTTTTTATGGATAGGATTCCCGCCCCGCATGACATCGATAAGTCAAAGTTTGCGGCGGACGCGGTCAATCTGACAACAAAATTCGGCCTTCCGAAACAGGTCGTGTATTGCAGGCGTTGCGTTATCTCAAATCAGCGCCCGAATTCGGCGGTCGAGTATGAGCACACCAAGGAGAGCAAGAAAAAGACCATCCATTTCGATGCCGAGGGGATCTGCGATGCCTGTCGCTTTGCCGAGAAGAAGAACGGCAGCATCGACTGGGAGGAGCGCGAACGAAAGCTGCGCACTTTGCTAGACCAGCACCGCAGCCGGAACGGCAACTATGATTGTATCGTACCCGGATCCGGTGGTAAGGACAGCTTCTACGCCTCACATATTCTACGCACCAAGTACGGCATGCACCCGCTGACCGTCACTTGGGCGCCGCACATCTACACCGACTGGGGCTGGAAGAATTTCCAGAGCTGGATCCACGCCGGCCATGACAACCTGCTGATGACCCCGAATGGACGCGTGCATCGTCTCCTGACGCGTCTCGCGGTGGATCTCCTGTTCCACCCATTCCAGGCTTTCATGTTTGGCCAGAAGTCGCTCGCGCCGAAAATGGCGCTGCTGCACAAGATCCCGCTCGTGATCTACGGCGAGAATGAGGCTGAATACGGCAATCCGATCGGCGACACCGAGACTGCCAAGCGTGATTGGTCCTATTTCACGTCTGCCGACCAATCGAACATCTATCTGGGCGGCGTCTCAATCGCGGACCTGAAGAGCCAATTCGGGGTGGAGCATCAGGATTTGCTCCCCTATCTACCGGCCGATCCCAACGAGATAGAACGTCAGAAAGTCGAAGTGCACTACCTGGGATACTACCTCAAGTGGCATCCGCAGAGCTGTTACTATTACGCCGTCGAGCACGGCGGCTTCCAGGCTTCACCAGAACGCACGGCCGGGACCTACAGCAAGTACAACAGTATCGACGACCGTATCGACGATTTCCACTATTATACCACCGGCGTGAAGTTCGGCATCGGGCGCGCCAGCTACGATGCCTCACAGGAGATTCGTTCGGGCGACATTGACCGGGACGAGGGAGTTGCGCTGGTTAAGCGCTTCGATCATGAATATCCGGCACGTTTTGCCGAGGAGATCTTCCGCTACTTAAGCATTCCGGCCAAGGAGTTTCCACAAGCCAGCAAGATGTTCGAGGAACCAGTGATGACGGAGCAGTATTTCCACCGGCTTGCTGACAATTTCCGCTCCCCTCATCTGTGGAAGTGGGGTGGCAATCGCTGGCATCTGCGCCATGCCGTCTATGATGAGTAGGTCGTTGAGAGCACATGATCGCGTGAATAACGTTCGTATTATCCCTCGGCTCGACATCAAGGGGAAGAACCTCATCAAAGGTGTGCAGCTCGAAGGGCTTCGCGTGATCGGAGACCCGCAGGAATTCGCGTTGAAATACTATCACGACGGCGCTGACGAACTGGTCTATATGGACATCGTTGCTAGCCTCTATGGCCGCAACAATTTGAGTGACATCATCCGGCGCGCTGCCGATCGGGTCTTTATTCCGATCACCGTGGGCGGCGGCATCCGCTCGGTTGACGACGCGCGTCATATCCTTCGATCGGGAGCGGACAAGGTTGCCATCAACACGGCCGCTGTTGCGCGTCCGGAGCTTATTACCGAGATAGCGCGCCATTTCGGCTCACAGGCGATGGTGCTATCGATCGAGGCCAAGCAGGTCGCGCCGGGTCAGTGGGAGGCCTACACCGATAATGGTCGAGAGCGGACGGGACTAAATGTCATCGATTGGGCGCGTAGAGGGGTAGAGATGGGCGCTGGGGAAGTCCTTCTGACTTCTGTCGATCGGGAAGGAACCCGACGCGGTTACGACGTCGAATTGATTCGGCGCGTCAGCGAGGGCGTATCGGTCCCGGTGATCGCTAGCGGCGGCATGGGATCGATCAACGACTTCTTGCAGGCCGCGCAGCAAGGCCGGGCTGACGGTATTTCGATGGCCGACGTGTTACATTATAATCGGCTCAAGATCAGCGACATTCGCGCGTCGGCCTACGAGGCCGGGCTTTCCGTAAGACAAATACAATGATCACGCGAAAGGTTACCTTGCTCGACTACGGCATGTGCAACATGCTCAATGTCGCGCGCGCTCTTGAACATGTCGGCGCCGATGTAGTCGTTACCAAAGATCCGAAAGTCGCCATCGCCGCCGAGCGTTTGGTAGTGCCAGGCGTCGGCGCGTTTTCTGAATGCATGCGCGCCGTTAATGAGCTCGGCCTTGGCGATGCGATCCGCACATTTCTAGGTTCCGAACGTCCCATGCTCGGCATCTGTGTCGGGATGCAGATTCTGTTCGAGGCTAGCGAAGAGTTCGGCGAGACGGTCGGTCTTGGCATTCTGCCAGGTCGCGTGCGTAAGATCTCAAGTACTACCAGAACTGGTGAGCCTCAGCGTGTCCCACATATCGGCTGGAATCACCTTATCGAGCCGGAGACAGGTAGGTCTTGGGACAACACGCTGCTGCGTCCCTTCGCCTCAAGGGCGCCGGCCGTTTATTTCGTCCATTCGTTTGCCGCACAGCCGGCCCGCGATAGCGACCGCCTCGCTGACTGTGATTATGGCGGTCATCGCATTTCCGCGATGGTCAAGCGTAATAATGTGACTGCGACACAGTTCCATCCCGAGCGGAGCGGTATCGTCGGGCTTGGAATGTTGGAAGAATACCTTTTGCAGTAGCGTGGCAGATTCCATGAAGACGCTCGCTGTCATTCCCGCCCGTGGCGGTTCGAAGCGGCTGCCCGGCAAGAACGTAAGGTGTTTTCTTGGCATTCCCCTGATCGCCTGGTCCATCCGCTTTGCCAAATCGCTTGGCCGTTTTGAACGTATTATAGTCTCCACTGATTCCGATGAGATAGCGACGATCACTCGGTCAGAAGGCGTCGATGTTCCTTATCTACGCTCTGAAGCTTTGGCTTCGGATACGGCGACTTCGGCAGATGTTGTCATTGATGTGTTGGCACGCGAGCGAAACGAGGGGCGATCATATGGTCTCGTTGCCTTGCTGCAACCAACGTCGCCGGTGCGAGAGCCCTCGCGTTGGCACGATGCCTTCGCGCGCATTGAAATGGGCGACTGCGAAGCAGTCGTCGGTGTTGCGCCTGCGCACCCCCACCCGTTTCATGTCTTTCACTGGGAAAACAGTGGCAACCTTGTGCCATTTGCAGAAGCGCGGGGGACAAGGCTACGCTCGCAGGACCTGCCGCCGGCAGTCCATGTGGCCGGCAACATATACCTGATCCGTTGTTCTGTGTTAGAACGAGAGCGAACGTTTTTTCCACACCGGACTGCTGGTGTGCTCTGCGATCGACCTTGCGAGGCGATCGATATCGACACTGAGGCGGACTGGATTGCTGCCGAAGCTCTGGCTCGACATTACGGTAAATCGCCATGAAGACTTTCATTATCGCCGAGGCGGGCGTCAACCATAACGGCGACGAGGCAAAAGCTATCGCTTTGGTTGAGGCAGCGGCGCGGAGCGGAGCTGACGCTGTGAAGTTCCAGACTTTTTCAGCGGACAAGCTGACGTGCAAAGGCGCGGCGAAAGCTGACTATCAGCGACAGGCAACAGGCGATGGCGACCAACACAGCATGCTTAAGTCGCTTGAGATATCGGAGCGACTCCATCAGCGACTATTCTCGCATTGCGAGAAGTGCGGTCTTGAGTTCATGTCGACAGCCTTCGATGAGGATGCGCTCGACTTCCTCGTTAAGCTTGGCATTAAACGCATCAAAGTGCCGTCGGGTGAGATTACCAATCTACCATTCCTCCGGCACATGGCATCGAAGAATTTGCCACTGATCGTTTCGACAGGGATGGCGGAACTTAGCGAGGTGGAGCAGGCCATCGACGTGATCCGGGACGAGCGCGCGGCGCGACGATTTGGTGAGCCTCTTGCCGAGGTGGTCACCATCCTGCATTGCACGTCCAACTATCCGGCTGAGAATAAAGACGTAAACCTGCGGGCCATGAGCACCATGGCCCGTGCTACGGGGCTGCCGATCGGCTATTCTGATCATACTATCGGTTTTGCCGCTTCCAGCGGCGCTGTCGCGCTTGGCGCCATAGTCATCGAGAAGCACTTCACTCTCGACCGCAGTTTGCCTGGGCCGGACCATAAGGCTTCCCTTGAACCAGATCAGCTTGCGGAATTCGTGCGGCAGATCCGCGATGTCGAGGAAGCGATGGGTTCAGACATTAAGGCGCCGACCCCCTCAGAATTGCCCGTCCGAGACTTGGTGCGACGCAGCGTCACCGCGATTCGCGCGCTCGATGCTGGAGTCCGAATCGCGCGAGGAGACCTCACCCTAATGCGCCCGGGAACTGGGATCGCGCCGGTCGACATCGAAAAGGTAGTCGGCAGGAAGTCGGCGCGTGCGATCGCCGCGGGCGAGACGCTGATCTGGTCAGACCTCGCATGATGCCGCGCAGAGTGTGTTATATTTCAGGTACGCGCGCAGATTTTGGGCTGATGAAGTCGGCTTTGCAACTCATCCATCAGTCGGACATGCTTGAACTATCGATTGTGGTAACCGGTATGCACTTGCAGTGCGAGTACGGTTTTACCGTTCGGTATATCGAGAACGCTGGCCTGCCCATCGCGGCCCGAGTGACGGTCGAGGAGGGGCCCCCGTCCGGCGCGCGGATGGCCAGCAATATTGGACGTATGCTGATCGGGGTCGTCGATGCCTTGAAGGCGATTAAACCCGACATCGTTCTCGTGTTGGGGGACCGCGGCGAAATGCTGGCCGGCGCGCTGGCCGCGATCCACCTCAACATTCCGGTCGCTCATATCCATGGAGGGGAACGCTCGGGCACGGTTGACGAGCCGGTGCGGCACGCCATCTCGAAACTTGCCCACTTTCACTTCGTTGCGACCTGCGAAAGCAGGGATCGGCTGATCCGCATGGGGGAGGCGGCGGACCGCGTGTTTGTTGTGGGGGCGCCTGGATTAGACGACCTCGCTCATATCGCACTGACCGGACGCAAAGAGCTCTGTCAGGGGGTTGGTTTCGATCCGTCGCGGCGGGTCGGCCTCTTCGTCTATCACCCGGTGTTGCAAGAGATCGACCGATCGGCGGAATACGCAACGCGTGTTATCGATGCGATGCTCGCAAGAAGACTTCAGGTTATTGCGCTCAGGCCCAATTCCGACGCTGGAAGCGGCGGCGTGAGATCGATGCTGGAGGCGCGCGCCGCTGCAGGCGAGGTTCATCTCGCGACTCATTTGCCGAGGGAAGAGTTCCTGTCGTGGCTGGCCGCGGCGGATTTGCTTGCGGGAAATTCGAGTGCCGGCATTATCGAAGCCGCAAGTTTTGGCACTCCGGTCGTTAATGTCGGTTCACGGCAGAATTTACGTCAACGAAATGCGAATGTCTTCGATTCCTCAACCGATAGCGACGATCTCGAGCGCGCGATCGGAACCGCGCTTTCGTCATCACGGTTCGACGGAACGAACGTCTATGGCGATGGCCGGGCTGGCGCGCAAATTGTAGCTCTACTCTCGGGAATTGATCTTACGGGTGCATCTCTGATGAAGAGCAATGTCTATTGAACATTTCTTTCTGGTCGGCGCTGGTGGCCATTGTACGGTAGTGCTGGATGCGCTTCAGTCCTGCGGGCAGCAGCTTGACATCTGCGTAGTCGATGAGTCCATTACTCAGATTGGTAAGAGGGTGCTGGGGCGAATTGTGCAGCGCCTCGATGCGACAGTGGAAATGATGGATCAGCGTTTTCACGTGTCGATCGGCCGCAACGACGTCCGGGCCAGAATACACCAAGCGCTGAAGGCGCGCGGTGGATTACCGTCTACAATTATCCATCCGGTCGCCACCATCGCCCGGAGCGCCAGCATCGCAGATGGGACGTTTGTGGCCGCTCGGGCGGTCATCGCACCGGGGGCGACGATCGGTGAAGGGGTGATTGTTAATCACGGCGCCATCGTTGATCATGAGTGCGTGGTTCACAGCCAATGCCACATCGCGCCAGGCGCAACGCTGGCTGGGAACGTGCGGCTCGGATCGCGGGTTTTCATCGGAGCGGGAGCTAATATACTCCCGGGCGTCACGATCGGAGACGACGTGACAATTGGGGCGGGGGCCGTCGTCACGTCGGATGTTTTACCGGGAATGACTTACGCGGGCGTGCCCGCCCGCAAGATCCGGTAAGGGGGACCGTTGCATGGATATCTCGGGAATCTGCATTACACGCCAGTCCACCCTCCGCGACGCGCTCGATATGCTGGATCGCAGCGGGCTGGGCGTTCTCCTTCTCGTCGAGGGCGATCGCAAGTTCGAGCGTACCGTCACGGATGGCGACCTGCGCAGGCTTTTGCTTGAGGGCGCGTCGCTTGATCAAACTCTCGCCATCATGCCGGGGCGCCGCTCGATTGTGGTACCGGAAAACGGGACCCGGCGCGATGCGCTCGGCTTGATGCAGAAACACACGATCGATCACCTTCCAGTGGTCAATGTATCCGGCCGGGTTGTTGATTTGATAGAGCGCCGGGGCATTGACGAACAGATCCTCCTCTCGACTCCGCACATGGGAGATGCTGAGCGAGACTTTGTGGAAGAGGCCTTCCGAACGAACTGGATCGCTCCTCTAGGTCCGAACGTGGACGCGTTTGAGGCGGAGGTTGCAGAGCTAATCGGAGTGGAAAGCGCTGTTGCATTAAGCTCAGGCACTGCTGCGATCCATCTGGCATTGGTGCTCCTCGGCGTCAGCTCAGGGGATTGTGTATTTTGTTCATCGCTTACCTTTGCCGCGAGCGTAAATCCAATCGCGTATCAGAACGCCGTCCCCGTTCTGATCGATTCTGAACCGACTAGTTGGAACATGTCGCCTATAGCGCTCGAACGAGCGCTGGAGGCTGCGCGCAAGAATGGACGCCTGCCAAAGGCCGTAATCGTAGTGAATCTTTACGGTCAGAGCGCTGATATGGAGCCGTTAGGGGCGCTCTGCGACAGATATGGGGTGCCGATGGTGGAGGACGCGGCGGAGTCTCTTGGTGCTAAATATCGAGGAAGGCATTCGGGCACATTTGGACGAATCGGTATCTATTCTTTCAATGGAAATAAGATCATAACAACCTCTGGCGGAGGGATGCTGGTTACGTCCGAAATGGGTTTGGCTGATAGGGCCCGCTTCTTGGCTACGCAAGCACGTGATCCGGCTCCGCATTACCAACACAGCGTAATTGGCTACAACTACCGCATGAGTAATATTCTTGCTGGAGTCGGGAGGGGTCAGCTAAAGGTGCTCGATCAGCGTGTTCAGGCGCGTCGCGAAATATTCCGGCGCTATTCCGAGGCATTCTCGAATGAGAGCTGGATTCAACTTATGCCGGAGCCGGAATGGAGTTTCTCCACGCATTGGATTTCGGCAGCATTCCTAGCGCCAGATGCGCGGATTGATGGTCAGCTACTTGTACGGCACTTAGCAGACGAGTTTATTGAGGCTCGTCCAGTTTGGAAGCCGATGCATCGTCAACCAATCTTTGCGCACGCCGAGTATTTTTCCCATGGAAATTGCTCAGTATCAGACGAACTCTTTGAGCGCGGAATTTGCCTTCCGTCGGGTTCTAATCTCACGATGGAGCAGGTTGATAGGGTTGCCGATGCGGTCTTGAAGATCGGCAGGCGTTTGGCCTAGCGCCTCGCGCCAAAAGCGTCATAACTTCAGGGGCAAGGTCTTTCCAACCGTCGTAGTCAAGCACTGACGTCACTTGCGGTGGGGCGTGATCGGGATCGTCGTCCTCTACGCCATCTGGATCCTGCATCTGCTGCTATTTCGGGGTGACGGCTTTGCCGAATGGATCGGGCTCCTGG
>NZ_LMQJ01000038.1:0-17263 GCF_001424605.1 Bradyrhizobium sp. Leaf396 | reverse complement strand
GATGCATGCCCAGCAGCCTCGGACCGAGGAGATGGCGGCATGATCACCACCATCCCCAACAGGGTAAAATTTCAAAAAAGGGCTGGACTGTCAGGATATGTCGCCGAATTGAGCTCCGCGTTCAGCTGCGCGTCGCTCGGGATTGTCCCAACCGTGCGCCATGCCGACTATATCGGATCATGGCTTGAAGTTCTGCGCGAAGACAATCGGGCCATCGTGCGTGCCGCCTCGCAGGCGAGCAAGGCCGCGGACTATTTGCTCGGCTTCGTTCCCGGGGCCATTGAGTGCACGTCGCTGCATTCGGTTGTCGCCGATCACGAGGCGGCATGATGCGTGGCCTCGTGGCCGCGCGAGAGTGAGAGGAGGGAAGGCCGTTCGCGACGGGTTGGAAGCCGAGAGAGAGTCTCACGGCCTCCCGTCGTGGAGAGCCAAAATGACGAAAGCCGTACAAAAGATCACGCTGTCGCCTTCCCGGGACATTCCCTTTAACAAGCTCGTGCTCAGCCAGTCGAACGTTCGCCGCGTCAAGGCCGGTGTCTCGATCGAGCAGCTTGCCGAGAGCATCGCGCACCGTACGCTTCTGCAAAGTCTGAGTGTCCGGGCCGTCGTTGATACAGATGGCAACGAGACCGGCATGTTCGAGGTGCCGGCGGGCGGCAGGCGCTATCGCGCGCTCGAGCTCCTGGTGAAACAGAAGCGGATGTCCAAGACGCAGACGGTGCCGTGCGTTGTGCGTGAAGGGGGCATTGCCGCGGACGATTCGGTGGCGGAGAACGATGAGCGGGTCGGTCTGTTAGGTTCTGTATCGCAACTGTCCTCTTAGATTCGTAGGTCCGTCATGGGAATCAACGACATTAACGGGGCATTTCGACGAAGGCACACAGACGTCCGAGTCAAGCGTTCCCGCAGCGTAAGCGAGGACAACGCTTGACGCGGCGGCGACACCACAAACTAGTCAAATGGTTGCAGGCGAAGTCCTGCAACCCTGCCACGTGGCGAACGGGAGAGCGCGAGGGGAACCCCTCGCAATCAAACAAAAGAGTGCGCCGAAGGCGCTCCGCTTAGATAACAGCTGGCTCGAGAAACTGTCTCTTTGTTGCTGATGGAAGGGGTTGCGCCCTCCAGGGTGTCGTTTGCCATTTGGAAAGGTCGTGAGCAAAGAGGACAGAGCGTGGTACGGATCATCAGGGCAGCGATGGGTTATCCTGCAATCCCGGCCGGCTTTCCGATCTTGGTGTCGGAACGGATGGCGATCATCGAGCCCGCGTTCGCTTGGCTGATGGAGCTGGCGACGATACCCGGCCGCAGCCACGCGGCGGAAACGGTCAGAACCTACGGCGAGCATCTTCACGACTGGTTCGATAGCCTGGAGCAATCCGATCTCGATTGGCACAGCGTGAGCGAGGCCGAGATCGCGGCCTGGCGCAATCGCATGCTGTCACAGCCGAGCCTGCATACGAAACGACCCTACGCGCGCTCGACGGTGAACGATCGGGTCCGCACGGTTTGTCGGTTCTATGCGTGGGCGCAAGGCCGCGGCTGGATCGAGAGCCTGCCGTTCCACTTTGTCGATGTGCGGGTGGTCTCCGGCCGGCGACAATCGTTCCTGGCGCATGTCGATGCGCGTCCAGGCGTCATGGCGGCAAACGTCCTGACGGTAGCGGAGCACGAGCGGTTGCCGAGACCATTGCGTGTTGATCAATTGCGTCGCGT
The DNA here is from genome assembly GCF_001424605.1 of Bradyrhizobium sp. Leaf396. Lineage (NCBI taxonomy): Bacteria > Pseudomonadati > Pseudomonadota > Alphaproteobacteria > Hyphomicrobiales > Nitrobacteraceae > Bradyrhizobium > Bradyrhizobium sp. Leaf396. The sequence continues at coordinate 15,550 of NZ_LMQJ01000038.1, read as the reverse complement.
CTTTGCGCATCTGGATATGCCGTACCGCCTGATGGCGGAATGGGCGCTGGCGACGGGACTGCGGCGCAAGGAGCTTTGCGGCTTAGCTGTCTTCCAGGTCCCGGAGACAGCACATCTGGATGACGAGGATCATCCGCTGGTCGGCGTGCCGCTGACGATCACCAAGGGTGACAAGCCGCGCACGATCTACCCGCCGATCCGCCTGGTCGACCGCACGCAGCGCTACATCGACGAGGTTCGCACGCCGCAGGTCCGGGCATTGCGTCGAGGGAGGCCCGACTATCGGCCGCCTTCGGCTCTGTTCCTCAACACTCAGGGAAATGTGGTCAGCAAGGCGCGACTGACGGCGGTGTTTGCCGAGGCGTTCCGCGCGGCTGGGGTGACCGGAACATTACATTACCTGAGGCATACATTTGCGATGACGATGCTGGTCCGATTGCAGCGGCAGGCAGCGACCACGCCCGACCTCAATCCGCTGAAGATCGTGCAGGTCCTGCTGGGTCACAGTTCGATCCAGAGCACGTCGATCTACCTGCGCTGCGTTGAGCTGAATGGGCGGGACCTCGCCGACAGCATCGACTATCTCTATGGCGAGTTGGTCCCCGATGGCCGTTAGACGCGAGCGCATCGACCGGAGGCTGTCGGCTGCGGCGCCGACCGTTCTGGATCAGCCAGCCGATACCATCGTCGTCTTCCGCGACGGCTGGGGCGAGGTGGTGAAACGCTACGATCTCGGCAGGCTCGATTTGCCGTTGGGCATCGCGATTCTTCTGGCCGATGCCTTCCGTCATCATCATGCCGCCTCGAGCCGGGACACGCAGCGTCATTGCTGGATGGCGCTGCGCGCCTTTGCGCGCTTCGTGGCGGAGGACGGTCTTGTTCTGTCGGTCAACGATCTGACCAGTGCGATGGTCGGGCGCTACATCGCATGGCTGGATCGCCAGGTCGCAGGACAGACCAACCAGCCCTGGTCGAAGGGTTCGCGGGCGAATGTACTGATGCAGCTTCGCCAGATGATCGACTGGACCAAGCGGCGACATCCCTCCCGGCTGCTGTCGCGGATCGACTTCCCCTGGCGGGTCTGGCCGAACCGCATTGCCGATACCAGGCCGCGCCTTGGCGGAGGGGACCTCAAGGCGATCCTGTGCGCGTGCTATGAGGAGATCGACGAGGCATGGGATCGCTTCGAAGCAGGGCGGAAGATCATTGGGGCGCGCGGGCCGGTTGATGGCGTCGATCCCGAGCTTTGCGAACTGATCCGGGCGTTCGCAGTCGTGGGTGACGGTGTCCTGCCGTCGCGCACGGAAGCGATCCGCAGCGGCATCAACATATCGGCGGCCAACCGCCATGGCGGGCTTCGTCATCTTGCCGGCTACATGCACCTGACCGGCGAGACGGTCGCGGCGTTCTTCATCGCGCTTTCGATCCAGACGGCGGGCAATCCGGATGCGCTGCGGCTCATCACGCGCGATTGCCAGGTGGCACATCCGCTCGACGAGCATCGTATCATCGTCGAGTGGGCCAAGCCTCGGGCCGGCGCCAAAGTGAAGCGCGCGCAAAGGCGATCGTTCGACCGCCGTCGCCGCTACGCGGCGCCGAATCTGATCGACAGGTTGCTGGCGATGACTGCGCCGCTCGTAGCCCGGGCCAGCCGGCAGGATCGAAACCGCCTGTTCCTGGTGAAGAGTGAGAAGAAGAATACGGTCACGCTCATTGCGGAGGCGACCTTGTCGCACGCCCTGAAGCCGTTCATCAAACGCTCCAATGCCCGGATCGCCATCTGGAACAAGGCTGCACCGGAGCGCGCACGTCAACTCTTGCCGGACTTTGCCGCCGTTCTGTTGCGCGGCAGCGTCGCCACCGAATACTACAAGGCGTCCGGCGGCGACATCGTCGCGACACAGGACGTCCTCAACCACGTCCGGGTCGACACGACCGAGCTTTACGTCAAGGGACCTCAAACGCGTCGCATCCAGCGCGAGACAATCGCCCGATTGCAGGAGCTTATGCTCCGCTGGATCGTCGGCGCGAAGGGGAACTGCGAGGATCGGGCGCAGCGCGACCGGATTGCGCTGGCGAGCAATGCGACGGTTCCGTTCAGTCATGATTGCCTCAACCCGGTCGCAGGCACAGCACCAGGCTCGATAGCAGGTCGGGTCTGCCGGCACTTCGGCGGATGTCTGCGCTGCCCGGGACTGGTCATACCGATCAATGTGGAGCACATGGCGCGCATCCTTCAGGCGATCGGCGAACTGGAGCGGGCGCGTGAACGCATTGATCCGCGTCGCTTCGAGCTCCTGTATGCGCCGAGCCTGCGCATCTTGGTCGACGACATCCTGCCGGACTTCCCGCAAACACTGCGAGGTGATGCCGATCAACGAATGCTGGCCCTCGCACCGCTTCCGCCGTTGGAGTGAGCGATGACGGCTTCCATGGCGTTCCCTCTTCCCGCCGAAGCACGTGCGCCGCTTCGGATCTCGACACGCTCGGTGTGGTTGGATCGGGTCTGGCATCTCGACGGGCGTCGCCCTGGCAGCAACCGAGCTGACTTCTCACTCGACTGGGGCTTTGTCCTTGCTGACGACAGCCGGTTCAGTGATCCCCGATGGGCCGAGTGGCGAGAGGCGGCGAAGCTGTTCGTGTGGAGCCTGAAGCTCGACCCGCCTCCTGGGTACCGCAACGCTCATGAATCGACGATCGTCTCCGTCTTCAGTAGGTTGCGGATGCTGATCCGCTGGATGGCGGCGCAGGGATATCGGTGCTTTGCTGATCTCGACCGCGACGCCTGCGACCGGTTTATGACGGCGATGGCGCAGCGTCCGGGCCGCGAGTCGGGTAAGCCGCTGAAGAGCACCACGCTGCAAAACCACGCCAATCTGCTAACGCGCCTTTATCTGCAGGGAGCAAAGTTCCCGGAAGTGGCGATCGCCGATCCATTCCCGGGGATCGCGCCGCCGTTCGTTCGCCGCGACCGGGGCTGGCTGCCTTATACGCCGGACGCGATCGCTGTGCCCCTGGTCTCGGCGGCGCTGCGGCTGATCGGAACCCCGGCCGACGACGTCATCGCTTTGCAGACCCAAGCGCAATCCGTCTATGACCATGCGCTCGCCAACGGGATCAGCCAGACGAAGGCCGGCTTCATCGTGACCGACGCGATCGCGCCGTTCACCTTCGCGACACTGCCTGGGGAAGAAACTGCCTGGCATGAGGCGCCCGTCACCAGCACCAAGCAGCTGCGCTATCTCGCCGACCGCATTTACGACGCCTGCTTTGTGGTGGTCAGCTATCTTGTCGGCGCCCGGATCTCGGAGATCCTCGGCCTTCAGGTCGGCTGCATCGAGCTGCATCCTGCTGGGGACGGCAGCGAGAGCTTCGCCTATCTCGTCGGGCGGATTTACAAGACGGCGCGTGGCATCGATGGCGAAGCCCATCGCTGGGTTGCGCCGACACCTGTCGAGCGGGCTGTCGTGGTCATGGAGCGGCTGACCGCCCGCCTGCGGGCCCAAAGCGGACGCGACGATCTCTTCCTGGCGATGGCCAGCACGGGGCTGGTCGGTCCTGCCGCCCGCATTGACCTCCCCGTCGGCTCCACGATCATAAGGCGGCTGAATGATATGTTTGCGCCGTTCATCGGCCTGCCGGACCACGAGGGCGAGCCTTGGCATCTGAACACGCATCAGGGCCGCAAGACGTTTGCCCGCTTCGTCGGCAAACGAGACCGCACAGGCCTGCATGCGCTTCAGGCGCACTTCGGTCATGTGACCCGGGCCATGACCGATCGCGGCTATGTCGGAACCGACTTCGCGCTCGACGATCTGATCGACCGGCATACTCAGGAAGAAACCCGCGCAGCCCTAGAAGAGGTGCTGACGGCGACGGCGCTCGCCGGCAAGGGTGGACGCATGATCGCCGCTCGCTCACAGTTCCGCGGACGCACACGCGACGGCGATGTCCAGGCTTATGTCCGCTTCCTGATGGAAGAGACCGACCTCCGCCTTGGGGTCTGCGACTGGGGCTATTGCGTCTATCGCGTCGAAACGGCTGCCTGCTTTGGCGACGAGCGCGGCCCGAATCCCGTGCTGAGAACCGAAAGCACGTGTCTCACCTGCGCCAACTTCGCCGTCACCGCCAGACACAGGCCTGTCTGGCAGGCCCGCCGCGATCGCAATGCCGATCTTCTAGGCCATCCTGACCTGGACCCGGTCAGCCGGCAACTCGCTGAAACACGGATTGCCGAATGCGATCGCATCCTTGGCGAACTCGACCATGGAAAGGATGCTCGCCATGGCGCGTAAGACCAGCAAAATGCCGGCGCTGACGCCGCACGAAAAACGCCTGCGCAACACCGACCGCAAGCTGCGGGAGGCTCTGGAGCGCCTGGTGAAGGGACTGCCCACACACCCGGACCTGCAAAAGCGATCCTACCGTCTGACCATTGCCACGCTCGCACGCGAAGCGCGCGTCGGCCGCAACGCCATCTACACCAACCACCGCTCGATGATCGACGAGTTGCGTTGCGCCAGCGATCGCAAGATCGTCCCCGAGAAGCTGGCGGCCTGGGAAGACAAACTCGCCCAGCAGCGCTCTCTGATCCAGGTCTTGCAGATCGAGGAGCGGCGTATGGTGACGGAAAATGCCGTCCTGCTGAAGCGCATCCTCGACGCCGAAACGGAGGTTGAGCGGCAGAAGCGTCATAATGCCCGCCTGATCGCCGAACGCGATCGCGCCGTGAAACCAGTGCCGTTCACTCGCGGGCCAAAATCCTAACGTCGTCTACGATTGCCGGTTTGTGTCGGTGCGGTCGCCGAAGGACAATCGTCGTCCCATCTATTGCCTGCGACAATCATGCGCGGCATGATCTGCGGCATGCTTGACCCCTTCGATCCAGACAGCTTCATTGTGCGCGCCGAGGTTCATATCCTCGGCATCGAGCCCAAGATCAGCCGCACTCTCGAACTGCCAGTCACTCTCAACCTAGCCCAACTCCACGAGGTGCTGCAGGCCGCCTTTGGCTGGACCGACAGCCATCTGCATCAGTTCAATATTGGCGGTCTCATCTACGGAGCTCCAGAGTTCGATGACGATGGTCTGTCCGACAGCAGGATCTTCGAGGCGACCGAGGTCAGGATGATCGACCTTCACTTCCCCCACGATCCCGGCGAAAACCCTCTCACGATCCTCTACGAATACGACTTCGGCGATAATTGGCGTCATCTGCTGCGCTTGGAGCGCGTCGCGCGCGAGGAGGGCGCCCAATATCCTCGCTGTATCGCCGCCGCACGCTCAGGCCCCCCCGAAGACGCTGGTGGGCCTTCAGGCTATACCGACTTCCTTGAGGCCTGGCTCGACCCGCATCATGAAGAACACGAAGCCATGCATCGATGGGCTGGCCGCAAGTTCCACCCGGAGTCCTGCAATCTCGACGACATCAACGAGGCTATCGCCAAAGCACTACGCGCATCAAAGGACGACTATCGCTTCCGTCGAGAAAACCATCGTGATTGACACCAACCGGCTGCGCTTCAGCGCCAAAGAGACACCCAAAACGCAAGCCGCAGCCAAAAAAACTAAAGAATCAACGTCATCCAGCTAACAGGACACTTGACGCATAACCTAACCGCTCCACCCACTCGATCAGTTTCGGGCCTTCCAGATCCTCCGCGACCTCGGCATGAGCGAAGAAGACATTGCCGCGCGCCATTTCGTGAACCCTGCCATCGTCAAACAGCGCCTGCGCCTGGCGTCGGTCTCGCCGAAGCTGCATGAGGTCTATGCCGAAGACGGCATGACACTCGAGCAGCTCATGGCGTTCTCGGTCTCAGCCGATCACGCCCGGCAGGAGCAAGCTTGGGAGAACGTCAGCCGTTCCGGCTATGACGAGCCTTACCAGATCCGCCGGCTGCTCACCGAGAACACCGTGCGCGGGTCCGATCGCCGGGCCCAATTTGTGGGCCTCGATGCTTATCAGCACGCGGGTGGCGGCGTTCTGCGGGATTTGTTCGAGCACGACGACGGCGGATGGCTTCAGGACGTCGCGTTGCTCGACCGCCTCGTAACCGAAAAGCTCAAGGCCGAAGCTGAGACGATTGCGGCCGAAGGCTGGAAGTGGATCTCGGTCGCCGTAGAGTTCTCCTACGGTCACACTCAAGGCCTACGAGAAATCGAAGGCAAACGTGTCGATCTCTCGCCTCAAGAGCCGGCCACCATCGACGCCCTGAACGCCGAGCAGGCCAAGCTGGAAACCGACTACCAGGATGCCGACGAATTGCCCGACGAGGTCGATCGGCGTCTCGGCGAAATCGAGTCGGCACTGGCGGCATTCGAAGACCGGCCGATGCTTTACGAACCGACCGAGATCGCCCGAGCTGGTGTCTTCATCAGCATCGATTCCGAAGGACGCCTCTCCGTGGACCGGGGCTACGTCCGGCCAGAGGACGAGGTGCCGGCAGCCGATCCTAATCTTGCGCAGGGCGCCGAACCGTCGTTGACCGAAGGGCAAGAAGCTAGCACTCTTGTCCAACGCACGGTGATCGCGGTTGCGGGTAGTGCTCTTGATGCTGACGAAGATGATGACGACGCGGCCCGACCTCTGCCGGATCGGCTGATCATCGAGCTGACGGCGCATCGGACGCTGGCATTGCGCGATGCGCTGGCAGAAAATCCTGGGGTCGCGTTCCAGGCGGTGCTGCATAACTTCGTGCTGACGGCCTTTTACCGGTTCGCGTCGTCGGGGAGCTGTCTTGAGATCAGCCTTCGCACGCCGAACTTTCCCGCCCAAGCTCCGGGGCTGAGGGAAAGCGTCTCGGCCAAAGCTGTCGAGGCGCGGCATGAGGCCTGGAAGGCGCGGTTGCCGAAGAGCGAGAACGCTCTCTGGGATGCGCTCACGGCTCTCGATGGTGGTGCACAGGCATCGCTTTTCGCCCACTGTGCATCATTTGCGGCCAACGCCGTCTATGAACCGGCCAACCGCTACATCAGGGCCGTGTCTCCGCTCAGGGTGTCCGCACGCGTCTAGACCAGGCTGATGTGCTGGCGCACGCGGTCGGGCTCGACATGGTGCAGGCTGGTTGGCGACCGACCGTTGACAACTATCTCGGCCGGGTCACTAAGCCGCGTATTCTGGAGGCGGTGCGGGAAGCCAAGGGTGAATCGTCAGAGCAACTGATCGACCATCTGAAGAAGGCCGACATGGCCAAGGAGGCCGAGCGCCTTCTGGATGGCTCGGGCTGGTTGCCGGAGCCGCTGCGTCTCGTCGATTCCAATGCGGCGCTAGTAGAGCAGGAGGGCGAAGCGACCTCGCCGCCGGAATTCCTCGCCGGCGAGCAGGAAACGGAAAACGTCAGCGATGATGATCCGCGACAACTCCATGCGGCTGAGTGACATCATGCGGCGGGACGGCTGAGGCTGTCCTGCGATTATTCGGGGACCGGAGCACAGCGCCGGTCCCCATTCTTATGGGCGAGCGCTGAGAGGGGGAGTCGGGCCGGGAAGGGGTTGAATCGCCGTGGTCTTAAGGAGAGCGCCGGGCGGTTCGATCCGTTCCTGCTCTCCGAAAGAAATCCTGCCATGACCGAATCTCTCTCCGGCGGCGCTGCGCCGCTCTCGATGCGTGCCGCTGCAAGTCTCACCTCCGCCGCTGTCAGGGCCGCGCGACAGCTCCTGACCGAGCTCGAACGCGGCCGTCGCATCGATGCCGCTGTTCTGCGTAGCGCTATGGAGGCTGCCTTCGGCGCCTCGGACACGGCCGGCGTCTGGAACTGGAAGACCGCCTATGACGTCTGCGAGGCGGCAACCGTTTTGTTCCTTCGCAAGTTCGGTCCGGCCATGCGCGCCAAGGCTGGCTCGACCGTCGCCATGCTGCCGATGCTTGCGCGAGTGACCGGTCTTCTCCCGACCCACACGCGACGTTCCGAAGATAGTCAGGCGCTTCAACAGTTCTCGACGCCGATCCCGCTTGGGCTTGCCGCATGCGCCGCAGCCAGCATTACGTCGGCCGACAGCGTGCTGGAGCCCTCCGCGGGGACTGGTTTGCTCGCCGTCTTTGCCGAGCTTGACGGCGGCGTCTTGCTATTGAACGAGTTGGCCGAGACCCGGGCGGGGTTGCTCGAGCATCTATTCGCGAGCGTTGAGGTCACGCGGTTCGATGCTGCTCAGATTGATGATCACCTCGACGCGAGTGTCGCGCCGAGCGTCGTTCTGATGAACCCGCCTTTCTCCGCGGTGGCGAATGTCGATCGACGGATGGCGGATGCGGCTCTCCGCCACATCGCTTCAGCGCTTGCGCGCCTTTGCGACGGTGGACGCCTCGTCGCCATCGCTGGCGCAAGCTTCGCACCGGATAACCCGGCATGGCGAGATGCCTTCGTTCGCCTCCAGGAACGCGGGAGGCTGGTATTTTCTGCGGCGATCGATGGCGCCCTCTACGCGAAGCACGGAACACAAGTCGACACACGGCTGCTGGTGATCGACAAGCTGCCAGCTGCCGATCCGACGGCTTTTCCTGCCTCGCCGGGCATGGCGGGCGATGTCGCAACCTTGCTCGACTGGGTGAGCCAGCATGTGCCTCCAAGGCTGTCCCTAGCCGCGCGATCGGAGATCGCTGCTATCGGGCGGCCAGCGATGTCGCGATCGACCAGCGTCGTTGCACGGCGCTCATCGTTCTTTTCAGTAAGCGCAGCGCCAGAAAGCGCCGAACTTGCATACCAGACGGTCGAATGGTCGCCGCCGGATGGCGCCCGGCTGACCGATGCGCTTTACGAGGAATACGGATTGCAGTCGATCCGCATTCCCGGATCGTGCGCGCACCCGACCAAACTCGTGCAGTCCGCGGCGATGGCCTCCGTTGCGCCACCGAAGGCGTCCTACCGGCCGCACCTGCCTTCGAGTCTGGTGGCGGATGGACTTCTGTCGGACGCTCAGCTCGAGAGCATCATCTACGCCGGCGAAGCGCATTCCGAATTCCTGGCAGGCTCCTGGACGGTCGACACGACCTTTGATGTTGTGGCAGCCGCGCGCGACGACGCGGAAAATGCCTTCCGCATTCGCCGCGGCTGGTTCTTGGGCGATGGCACCGGGGCGGGCAAGGGGCGGCAGGTCGCGGGGATCCTGCTCGACAACTGGCTCAAGGGCCGTCGCCGTGCGGTCTGGATCAGCAAGTCCGACAAGCTGATCGAGGACGCGCAGCGCGATTGGTCCGCGCTCGGCATGGAGCGGCTGCTTGTTACGCCCTTGTCTCGGTTTCGCCAGGGCACCCCGATCCGGCTCTCGGAAGGCATCCTTTTTACCACCTATGCCACGCTACGGACCGACGAACGCGGCGAAAAGCTTTCGCGTGTCAGGCAGATCGCCGAATGGTTGGGTTCGGACTTCGACGGAGTGATTGTCTTCGACGAGAGCCACGCCATGCAGAATGCGGTCGGGGGCAAGGGCGAGCGCGGTGAACAGGCTGCATCTCAGCAGGGCCGTGCGGGCCTGCGGCTCCAGCACGCGCTGCCGAATGCCCGCGTAGTTTATGTGTCGGCGACGGGCGCCACCACGGTCCACAACCTGGCTTATGCCCAACGCCTCGGCCTTTGGGGCGGCGCTGACTTCCCATTCGCCACCCGTGCCGAGTTCGTCGAAACGATCGAGGAAGGTGGGGTCGCGGCCATGGAGGTGCTGGCGCGCGACCTCAAGGCGCTCGGTCTCTACGCAGCCCGCTCATTATCGTACGAGGGCGTCGAGTACGATCTCGTGGACCACCAGCTGACGCCGGAGCAGGTTCGCATCTACGATGCCTATGCCGGTGCGTTCAGCGTCATCCATAACAACCTCGATGCGGCGATGCGAGCCGCCAACATCACCGGCGCAACGGGAACGCTGAACGGGCAAGCCAAGTCTGCGGCACGCTCCGCTTTCGAAAGCGCGAAGCAGCGCTTCTTCGGCCACCTCCTGACTTCGATGAAAACCCCGTCGCTGGTCCGATCGATCGAGCGCGACCTTGATGCTGGCCACGCCGCTGTTATCCAGATCGTGTCGACGGGCGAAGCGCTGATGGAGCGCCGGCTCGCCGAGATCCCGACTGAAGAGTGGGGCGACGTCCAGGTCGACATCACGCCGCGAGAGTATGTTCTCGACTATCTCGCCCACTCCTTTCCGGTCCAGCTTTACGAGCCCTTCACCGACTCGGAAGGCAATCTCTGCTCCCGGCCCGTTTACCGCGATGGACAGCCGGTCGAGAGCCGGGAGGCCGTCGCTCGCCGCGATCGTTTGATCGAGAAGCTCGCCTCGCTGCCGCCGGTACCTGGCGCGCTGGATCAGGTCATCCAGCGGTTCGGCACCGACATGGTCGCTGAGGTCACCGGGCGCTCGCGCCGCATCGTTCGCAAGGGCGACCGGCTGGTCGTCGAAAACCGAGCCGGATCGGCCAACCTCGCGGAGACGTCGGCCTTCATGGATGACATCAAGCGGATCCTCGTGTTCTCCGACGCAGGCGGCACAGGGAGGAGCTACCATGCCGAACTGTCGGCCCGGAATCGCCGCCTGCGAGTCCATTACCTGCTCGAGCCGGGCTGGAAGGCCGACGCCGCGATCCAGGGGCTCGGCCGAACCAACCGGACTAACCAAGCGCAGCCGCCGCTGTTTCGTCCCATCGCGACCGACGTGAAGGCCGAAAAGCGCTTTCTCAGCACGATTGCCCGCCGGCTCGATACGTTGGGGGCCATTACGCGCGGCCAGCGCCAGACCGGAGGGCAGGGCATGTTCCGGCCCGAGGACAATCTCGAAAGCCAGTACGGACGTGATGCGTTGCGTCAGCTCTACACGCTGCTCGCGCGAGGCAAGGTCGACGGCTGCTCGCTTGGGAGGTTTGAAGATGCGACCGGCCTGAAGCTCATGGATGCCAATGGCCTCAGGGATGACCTGCCGCCGATCACGACCTTCCTGAACAGGTTGTTGGCGCTCACTATCGACCTACAGAATGTGCTGTTCACCGCGTTCGAGCAGCTGTTGACCGCTCGGATCGAGGGCGCGGTCGCGTCGGGTACCCACGACGTGGGGTTGGAAACACTCCGGGCTGAAAGCTTTGTCATTACTGACCGGCGGACGATCTACGCCCATCCGGGCACCGGCGCCGCGACCCGGCTGCTCACGATCACCCAGCGTCAGCGCAATCATCCGGTGCGTCTGGATGAGGCCTCTGCTCGTCTCTCCGATCGCCATGCTGTCCTGCTGATCAATGAGCGCTCGGGGCGAGCTGCCGTGCAGGTCCCTGCGTCAAGCATCATGCTCGACGATGGCGAGATCGAGCGGCGCGTCCGCCTGGTCCGGCCGATGGAGCAGCACACGGTCGCCTTAAATATGATGGCGGAAAGCCACTGGGCCGAGGCGGACCGTGAACGTTTTGCCGCGGCCTGGCTGGCGGAGCTTGCGGAGGTCCCCGAGTTCACGGAGAGCACGATCCACGTCGTGGCGGGCTTGCTGCTACCCATCTGGAAGCGGCTGCCGAACGAATCGACTCGTATCTATCGACTTCAGACCGACGCGGGCGAGCGCATAATCGGCCGCAAGGTTTCGGCCGCGTGGGTCGCAAACGTCCTTGCGGCGGACGCGCCTTCGCTGACACCGGACGCTGCCTTTGCCGCGCTAATGGAGGGACGGACCGTCCTCGACCTCGCGGAGGAGCTCCAGCTTCGCCGCGTCCGGGTGATGGGTGCACATCGCATCGAGCTGTCGGGATTCAACGACACGATACGCGATCGCCTCCGTGCTTACGGCCTCTTTGGGGAGATCATCTCCTGGAAGCTGCGCATGTTCGTACCCACGGACGCGAGCGGCATCGAGGTCCTGTGGAGGGTGCTCGACACTTATCCGGTTACGGGCGTCAGTGAGCGGGAGGCCGCTTGATGTCCGGCGATGTCTCCGAACTGGCACGCCGCCTCGCGCGCGAGGCCGAGGCGGTGTGCCGACACTATCTCCCCAATGGTAAGCGGGCGGGGCGGTACTGGGTGGTTGGCGACGTCCACAACACCCCGGGTCGCTCGTTATTTGTGCGGCTCCAGGAATCGTCGAAGGGCCCCGCTGGCAAATGGACCGATGCCGCGACCGGGGAGCATGGCGATCTCCTCGACATCATCCGCGAAAGCCTTGCCTTGCGAGGCTTCCGCGAGGTCGCCGAGGAGGCGAGGCGATTTCTGAAGCTGCCTCGCTCTGAGGAGCAATCACTCCCGAGACCCGTTCGTCCAGTCGTGCAGGCCGGATCGCAAGAATCCGCCCGTCGACTTTTTGCGATATCCGGTCCGATCGAAGGGACGTTGGTGGAAACGTATTTGCAACGTCGTGGAATAAGTCAAATCCACCATGGTGGTAGCCTGCGCTACCACCCACGTTGCTACTATCGGCCGGACGAGCATGTGCCGACTGAAACCTGGCCGGCGATGATAGGCTCTGTCACGGACCTCGAGGGACGGATCACCGGCGTGCAACGCACCTGGCTAGATCCACACGGCTTTGATCGCGTGCGGCTCGGCAAGGCCCCGATCGACACGCCACGACGGGCCATGGGCGACCTGCTTGGTAACGCCGTTCGCTTCGGCGTGGTGGACGGCGTGCTCGCTGCGGGCGAGGGGATCGAGACCATGCTGTCGCTGCGTTGTGTACTGCCGACCTTGCCCATGACCGCTGCTCTCTCGGCCAGTCACCTCTCAGCCATGTTGCTGCCGTCTGGCCTGCGCCGACTCTATATCGCCCGTGACGCAGATGCCGCCGGAGATGCCGTACAGGCTATTCTCACCCAGCGCGCAGAAGCCGCCGGCATTGAAGCGATCGCATTGTCGCCCCGGCTGGGCGACTTCAACGAAGACCTGCACATCTTCGGCCTCGAGTCCCTCCGAGCAGCGTTGCTACTTCAACTCGTACCGGAGGACGTCGTCCGTTTCCTGCATTCGTCGATGGCAACCGCGGAATAGCCCGGCAATTCGATGGGCGTCGATAGGTCGGTCGCGGTGCGGCCATTGCCGGAAGAGGACGCGACCACGGCCTTCTAGAGGGCGATCGGACGGCAGGCGGTCCGGGCCGGCAATGGCTGCGTCCGGCTATTTTCCGCCGCGCGCTGGCGATGAGAAGACACATCAGCCATCTGGCGAGCGCGCTTTGCATCGCGAAGCAAAATAGCCGGCCTCCGCCATCCTCCGCTGCCGCTTCGGCCCTCCGCTTCCGCCTACGCCCTGCGGGCTTCGGCGGACAAGCTGCTCCGGGTTCTGGCCCGTTCCGCCTGCCGTCTGAATGATCGCCACGAAGGCCGCGATGGTCGCGGCCGATCCGGCAAAGGATCGCCTCCATGACCGACCACGATGACATCGAACCACCGCACGCCGCATCTGCGACCGAACACGTTCTTACCGAATTGCAGCTCTTCGGTTACCGCCCCTTCGACGACCAGCCCGATCCACGGCCGCTTCCCGAAGGCAGGATCATTACCGGTGCCGTCGCTGACATCTTCGATGCCCTGGTCGCCACGTTGAGCGACACGCGGCTCGAGCCGGACCTCGACGATCTGCTCTGGTCGACTGTCAACCTGTTCCATCGTGCCGTCGACCGCATCGGTCGCCAACTCGACGACAACGAACAGGCGCAACAGAAGCGTCAGCGCGAGCAGGACGGTTCCGAAGTTCGATCCGTCGAACTCGAACGGATCACGGCGGAAGGCATCACGCTGATCGAGCGCCGCAACTGCCTGGAACTCTTCCGTGACGAGGCCATCGAGCGCTTCGAGACTCACACCGGCTCATTCTGGCGCCCTCGATCGGGATCTCTGGTGAATCATCGCACGCTGACCGCGGCGATGATCGACTCCCGCGACTTCATCGCGGCCAAGCGCCGCGCCGAGACCAAGGTCATGTTGCCGGCAGGGCCGAAGATCGCACTCACCGGCGGGCTCGATTTCAATGACCATCACCTCATCTGGGACCGTCTCGACAAGGTTCACGCCAAGCATCCCGACATGGTCCTGCTCCATGGCGGCTCCCCGAAGGGTGCCGAACTGATCGCATCCAAATGGGCGACGATCCGCAAGGTGCCTCAGATCGCCTTCAAGCCTGATTGGACGAAACATGCCAAGGCAGCACCGTTCAAGCGCAACGATGCCATGCTCGAACTGCTGCCGATCGGCGTTATGCACTTCCCGGGCACGGGCATCCAGGACAACCTCGCCGACAAGGCGAAGCGGCTCGGCATCCCCGTGTGGAGGTTCGGCGGCGCGTGAGCGCTGTCTTCTCGACTCCAAGCCTTCGAGGCGAAGTTGCTCACGCCGCAACTCCGCCTCGTTTCGGTCTCATATCCAGAGTTGCGCCGTGGTGGTGGTGGAAGGCGCGACCGGTACATCTATGCACATGGAGCCACCACCATGCTCGCCCTTGGGCTTGTTCTCAACACACTCGGCATCGGCCTATTCTGCTGGGCGATTTTCGCGCTCGCAGTGTATGCCCTGCCGTTTTTCGTCGCACTGAGTATCGGGATGACGGCGTTTCAGGGCGGCGCCGGCCTCATTGGCGCCCTGCTTATCGCAACGGCCAGCGGTGCGCTGACGCTCGTCCTTGGCCAGGTCGCCTTCGCTGTTACTCGGTCCTCGGCCTTGCGTATCGCGATCGCGGCAGCATTCACTGTCCCCGCCGCCACCGCCGGCTATCATGTGGTGTTCGCCGTGTCCCATATCGGGGTGCCTTCGTTGGCTTGGCGTGAGGTCTTCGCTTGTCTCGGTGCAGTTTGCATTGGCGTTATGTCATGGACGCGCTTGATGGTTTTGGTGGAGACCCGCCCGTTAGAGGCGGGCGAGGAGGTGGTGGATAATCCGTCCTAACCGGTTCTTACGGCCGCATGGCCCGAGGGGATGACCATTCACCGCCTTCATCGTCGAGCAGGTTCGCGTAGATCGGCGCGGTTGAACGGGGATGATCGAAACCTGAGCGCGGGAGAGGCAGTCCTCATCGGAACTCCTCGATCAAGCTGCCGGTATTCGGTCTGGCCCACGTAGCCGCGGCGGAGCGATGTTACTTCGATCCGTTCTTGGCAGACAATACCGCCCTTTGCAGGAGATTGTTTCTCTTTCCGCGCTGAATGGTTCCGACCTCTTGTTCATCAAAACCGAGATTGCCACGCTTCTCCGTAAGATTGTGGTTCAGCACGCGGACGCACGTGGCCTCGTTGATGGCTTGATCTGGCCGAAGACCGGCTTCGCCTCGATCGTCTGAGCCGCAACGCCGTTGATGCGACTTTCTTCCCCTGGGCTTCGCCCATTCCTCGCGAGAAAAGAAAATCGCCACAACGACGTCCTCCGCTGCGCTCCGGCCCGAGCGGGTGCGTCGCCGATCGTCCTCGGCCCTAGATCGCCATCGAGGCTGCGGTGGTCGCGGGCTCGAAACACAACAGGAGAAGTGACATGGCTAACATCGGCTCTTTCAAGAAGGTCGGTAACGAGTTAGGTCATGCGCTGAGAAGTGTCCTTTAGCGCCATTGTCTGAGGGCTTGGCACGCAGACGTCCGAGTCAAGCGTTCCCGCAGCGTAGCGAGGACAACG
>NZ_LMQJ01000037.1:0-20549 GCF_001424605.1 Bradyrhizobium sp. Leaf396 | reverse complement strand
CATCGCCGGTGCCAGATTCGCCGACGGCATCGAGGTCATTCCGCCCCAGCAAAGCCACGCCGCCTGATCGGCTCCGTCACCCAGATTCAGGCATAGCTCGTTTGGGCTCGCGATCTTTCTTAGGCCTGCAGCCGCCCAGATCCTTACACCGACGCCAAGCGAGTGGATGGACAAGCTCGATCGGGAACACAATTACCTTGTATCTCCATCGGGGCACGTGCATGCGAGGGGCCAGGTCCAAGCTGTCGATATGGGTCCCGGTGCAGCTTCGGTCGCCATCATGACCGAGGAGATGAAGAGCGCCGATGGCAGCATCCGGATGCTGGCAATGGAAATGCCCTTCCATGTCACGAACCGTCGCATGCTAAAGGGCTTGCGACCGGGAGATCTAGTGGAATTTGAGGCAGCCAGGCTGAAAAACGCAGTGATGATCACGAACATCCGAAAAGCGCGGTAGGCCGCTTGATAGTGGCTAATCAACGTCTGGTGAACGCTTAAGAGAAATCGCAGAGCAACAGAGCTACGACTGTGTCAGCCAATCACAGTCGCCGTGAACTTCACTATGAGCTCGGCCGTGTGCCGGTTGCCAAATCCGGTCAACTCGTCGGCAAACTTTGCGCAGCGATCGCCGATTTCATCCCGTTGGTTGCGTAGCATATGTACTGAGGACAACTATCAGAAACGAGGTCGCAAGAATTCGTGCGACATCGCCGGATGCCCGCGTTACCCGACAAGAATCAATATCTGAATCTGGTCTCGAGAGCGGCCGTTGCAGGTACCCGCAGGCAACGGTGCGGCTTGCCGATCGCATTTGAAGCTACGGCAAGGCCATGCTTGGTTTAACAAGAAGATTGGTACGGCTCGTCGCGCCAGATCGTGCTTACATTATTGACTCAGGTCGTAGGTCGCGGTCCTTGATCTGGCTCAACCACTGCGTCCTTGTTTCAGGCTTGATTGTTTCTGGATCAGACATCTGGTTTGATTGCCTTTGGACCAGTCATAGGAGCAACAGGAATTAATGCCCGCAAGCTGCTCCTAGCCGCTGTGATGTCCTTCGCTGCTCTCCCGGCCCTGGCGCAGACGAGCTCTACGGCTGAGAAGAACGGCCATCATTACTCAGGTGGACCGAACGGAGGTCCCGCGCCATATGGGGAAGAAGAGCACCGGCTCGAAGCCCGCATCGGGCGGCAGCCACCATTGTGGCGGTGGACCCAAGACCGATGTACCGCACCACATGGGGCCAAAAAAGGAGCAGTAATCGTGGGTGAGGTGTTGCGCGGGCTTCGCCGTGGTGATGAAAGTTGGTTCCGGCGCAATCCATTTAGCCATCCGAGCGTCACTGAGACAGCCTGGTCGTCGACCCGAATTGCTCTGGCACCTGCCACTTTGCCGCCCCTCGCGTGCCCTCGGCCTGATAGCCAGCAAACAGGCGGTGTTTTTTTGGATCAGGCGCAAAGCGCTGATGATGACGACGATTGTGCGTCGGCATGGCCCGCCCGATGCAACTTCACAGCAATAATCGCGTTCTCGGACTGAAGGTGACGTTGTGAAAGGAACGGTGATGAGAAATTTCAGACGAACTGCGCAATTGGTGACGCTTGCAGGACTCTTGGTGAGCGCTGCGTTCATGAGCGATGTGCAACCGGCTGCGGCGCAGCATGGCGGCGGAGGGCACGGCGGTGGCTTTGGAGGCCACGGCGGCGGATTCGGGGGGCATGGTGGTGGTTTCGGCGGCCGCGGCGGCGGGTTTGGAGGCCATGGATTTGGCGGGCATGGTGGATTTGGCGGTTATGGGTACTATGGGGGCCTTGGCTTTGGCGGATACGGCTTCTACCCCGGTTATGGCTACGGGGGTTACGGCTACCCCTATTACGGTGCTTACGGCTATGATGTTGGTGGCGACTGTTATCTCGCGAGGCGTCGCGTTGTGGGCCCCGATGGGCGCGTGCGTTTTCGCCGGGTTGAAGTGTGCCGGTGAGATAGCGAGATCGGACGGGCCGAAAATTTGAGCGAAGGTCCCGCGCGCTGGCTCATTCGCGTCTGGATTGATGATCTTGACCGGCTCCACGACCGTTGCTCGCGCTGACATAGTTAGGCCGGAATGTCCGGCCGCCCAATGTGGTCGCGAACGCGCTTTCGTATTGCTGCGCTGGAACGGCAAGCAGCTCGTTCGCCGAGGGTACACCAATCGTTCCCGCAGAGCCCTGCCCGCTTCGATAAAGGCCGGGGGCTGTGTCCAGGCCCGCTCCCTTTCAGAGGGTCATGACCATGCGGCCATCGACCTTACCGCTTCCGAGGTCGCTGAAGATGGTGTTGATGTCCTCAAGTTTCGCCTTGTGAATGTGCGCCTTCACCTTGCCCTCGGTTGCGAACTGTACGGCCTCGGCGAGATCCTTGCGCGTTCCGACGATGGAGCCGCGGATGGTGATGCGCTTCAATACCACGTCGAAGATGGGGGTGGGAAAATCGCCGGGCGGCAGGCCGTTGAGCGCGATGGTGCCCTTGCGACGTACGAGCTTGAGCGCCTGCGCAAAGGCCGGAACTGACACAGCCGTGACAAGCACGCCATGCGCGCCGCCGCCGGTTGCCTTCACCACCTGGGCGGCAGCGTCCGGACTCTTGCTGTTCACGGTAACCTCAGCGCCGAGTTGCCGGGCAAGCGCGAGCTTCTCTTCGGTAACGTCGAGCGCGGCGACGTGAAGGCCCATGGCCTTGGCGTATTGCACGGCGATATGGCCGAGACCACCGATGCCGGAAATCGCAATCCATTCACCTGGACGGGCTTCGGTTTCCTTGATCCCCTTGTAGGTGGTGACGCCGGCGCAAAGGATCGGGGCCAGCGCAGCAAAGTCGCCGTTCTTTGGCAAGCGCGCGACATAGTCCGCCGCGCCGATGGCGTATTCAGCGAAGCTGCCATTCACGGTATAGCCGCTCATGTGCTGGGCTTCGCACAGCGTCTCCCAGCCGGTTCCGCAAAACTCGCACCGGCCGCACGCATCGTGCAGCCAGGCCGTGCCGACCGCATCGCCTTCCTTGAGTCCGACAACGCCGGGACCCACGGCCGCCACGATGCCAGCTCCCTCATGCCCGGGAATGAAGGGTGGTTTCGGCTTGACCGGCCAGTCGCCTGCGGCGGCATGTAGATCAGTATGGCAGACGCCGGAGGCGACGATCTTGACGAGAACTTCCCCCCGGCCTGGTGCGGGGATTGGGACTTCTTCGATGCTGAGAGGTTTTCCGAATTCGTGGACTACCGCCGCCTTCATCGTTTTCGCCATCACCCGTTCTCCTTGGCTGGACCACATCGGCGGCCAGTTTAGGGAGCACAATGGAAATCAGACGTTGATGCAGCTCAAGGTCAGCACGGGAAATTGGTGCTGAAATTTCTATAGCTGAGATAGGTCACCGCGCTTTGCGGAAGCCGTCTGCTGATGAGGAGCGGCACTCCGGCCGTCCCACCGCAATAGCGGCGTGGACCGAGGTCCGGCGCACTACTCTGACCACAAGGAGTTTTCCATATGCTGGACCGGCCGATCACATCCGCAAGCAGTGTAAGCAAACTACGCGCGCGCTATGACAATTTCGTTGACGGTGAATGGGCTGCTCCTGTCAAGGGGCGCTATTTCACGGACAAGAGCCCGATCGACGGCAGCACGCTCTGTGAAGTGGGCCCGCTCGGATGCGAACGATGTCGGGCGCGCGCTCGATGCGGCTCATGCGGCGCTACCCGGATGGCGCCGAACCGCCCCGGCGGAGCGGGCGCGAGTGCTCAACAAGATCGCCGACCGGATCGAGGAGAACCTCACCCTCCTTGCAAAGGTCGAAACCCGCGACAACGGCAAGCCGATCCGCGAGACCATGAATGCCGATGTACCACTCGCGGCCGATCATTTCCGCTATTTTGCCGCCTGCATCCGCGCCGAGGAAGGCACCATCGGCGAGATCGATCACGACACGATCGCCTATCATTTTCGCGAGCCGATCGGGCAATCTTCGCGATGCGCGGGCTGGGTCGCCAGATCATGCACTATGCTGCCGAGACCATCATTCCGCAGACCATGGAATTGGGCGGCAAGTCGCCCAACATCTTCTTCGCCGACGTGATGGACGAGAACGACGCCTTCCTCGACAAGGCCCTTGAAGGTTTTGCTCTGTTTGCCTTCAACAAGGGCGAGGTCTGCACCTGCCCCTCCCGCGCGCTCGTGCAGGACTCGATCTTCGACAAGTTCGTGGAGAGGGCGGTGGCCCGCGTGGCCAGGATCAAGGTCGGCGATCCGCTCGATCCGTCGACCCAAATGGGCGCCCAGTGCTCCAAGGGCCAGCTCGAGAAGATCCTGAGCTACATCGAGATCGGAAAGCGGGAAGGTGCGACGTGCCTGACCGGCGGAGGCCGCGCCGAACTCGGCGGAAGGCTGAAGCACGGCTTCTTCGTCCAACCGACTGTCTTCGTCGGCAGCAACAAGATGCGCATCTTCCAGGAAGAAATCTTCGGTCCGGTTTTGTCGGTGACCGCATTCAAGGATCTCGACGAGGCGATCGCGATCGGCAACGAAACGCCCTATGGTCTCGGCGCGGGAGTGTGGTCGCGCAACGTCAACAATTTGTATCGTGTCGGCCGCGGCATCGAGGCTGGCAGGGTATGGACGAACTGCTATCACGTCTATCCGGCCCATGCGGCCTTCGGCGGCTACAAGGGCTCCGGCTTCGGGCGCGAGACACACAAAATGGTGCTGGATCATTACCAGCAAACGAAGAATGTGCTGGTCAGCTACGATACCAAGGCCTTGGGTCTGTTCTGAATCCGAAGTCGCCGCGGTGCATTTTGTTGGCGGCAGCGACTGAACCCATTGGGCTGGAACGAGGTTTGAGGCTAGGCCTCGGCTCAGCCTCACGCACCGGCGTCTTGAACCTAAGGGCGCAATCTTACGGGTTTTGCTCTGTGCACCTATCTCGGAATGGCTGCCTTCATCCCGGGTGCGACTCGCGAGAACCTCATCGCGATGATCGCGCTCCATTTCTCTCCGCAGGCACTCTTCACATTTGCGGTGAAGTGGATCCCAGCGGTGTTCGCCAAGATCTCAGCGAGCCCAGAAGTCCTTCGACTTGATCAAGAACCGTCAACGCTGTGTTGCTTCAACACACGCGCGGACCGAACCATCAATACGCGGAGCTATCATGGATGCAAGCTCTATCAAGATTCGCCGCTCGCTTGGCGCCTGGAAGCCTGAAGGCTGCGAGCGGATTGCGCTGGTGCTTCAGGGCGGGGGCGCTCTCGGCGCCTATCAGGCTGGAGCCTACCAGGCGCTGCACGAGGCCGGGCTCGAGCCGGACTGGGTCGCGGGCGTTTCGATCGGCGGGATCAACGGCGCGTTGATCGCCGGCAACGCCCCGGAGCACCGCCTGGATCGCCTGCGCGAGTTCTGGGAGACGATAACGCGCCCGACTTGGCCGTTCACAGCTGATGGGGACGAGGCGCGCGGGGCGCGCAACAACTGGTCGTCCCTCGAGGCCATGATGTTCGGGCAGCCAGGCTTTTTTTCGCCGAACGTCCCGAACCCTTGGATGAGTCCTCGCGGCGCTGACACCGCCACCAGCTTCTATGACAGCGCGCCCCTCCGCGAGACACTGCGGCGCTTAGTGGATTTCGATCTCCTGAACCAAACATCGACGCACTACGCTGCCGGCGCTGTCAACGTGCTCAACGGCAATTTCTACTATTTCGACAACGCACAAATCGAGATCACCGCGGAGCACGTCATGGCGAGCGGGGCGCTTCCTCCTGCGCTACCCATGGTGCAGATCGACTCCAGCTGGTATTGGGATGGCGGCCTCGTCTCCAACACGCCGCTGCAGCACCTCCTTGACAACGCCCAGTGCCGCAGCATGCTGGTGTTTCAGGTCGATCTGTTCAGCGCAAAAGGCGTGCTCCCGCGCGATATGTTCGACGTGCTCGCTCGCGAAAAGGACATCCGTTACTCAAGCCGCACACGGCTGATTACGGACACCTATGCGAAACGCCACCAGCAGAATCTGATCTTGAGGCGCTTGCTCGACAAGCTAGGGGATGCGAATCTCGATGACGAAGAACGCGCGCTGAAGGACAAGCTCTGCAGGCTGCCGAAGATCACGATCCTACACTTAATCTATCAACAAACGGCCTACGAGGGCCAAGCCAAGGATTACGATTTCAGCGCGCAATCGATGCACGAGCACTGGAATCGCGGCTACCAGGACACACAGCGCACGCTTCGGCACACAGAATGGCTGGCAATGCCGGCCCAGGATGGCGGCATTGTTGTCCACGATATCCACCGTACGGATGACTGATGTTCAGCGTCCCGCGCCGTAGCTGCGAGTGGCGTCTCCGGTGAGCGTAGCCCGTCGGACGGCCGCTCGCAGAGTTCCACTCAGAACGTTCCGTCAGATCGCTCCCTTCTCGCCGGAAGCGAAGGCCGCGGCTCTGAGCTGCAGGGTCCAGGATCGCAAGCTCACGCGGCTCACAAGCAACAGGCGATCGATGCAGAGGTATCGTGGGATCGCATCGCAGATGAGGCTAAAATCGCGAGATCAACTACAGCAGCAGTATGAAGGCGGATCCGCCGCCGAGACAAACTGATAAAGCGCTGGATCCGAGAAGCTGGCGGCCGTACCTCGACGACAGGCGGCTCGGATGCCGGCACCCGAGCCGGCACTACTTTTTCGTTCCGATATCCAATCCATGATGCAGTCCGATCTTCGAGGGGTCTTGATTTGGCACAAGGTATTCGCAATACGAGGTCCTAAGTTGATACGATGACGAGCCCCGAGATCTGGTATGTCTCATATTGTCCGAATGATGCGTCTGCTCGCGGAAGGCAGAACCGTCCGCGTTACCCGCAGGTTCAAAACTGAAATAGAAGCTAAGCGATTTGCTCAAGAAATCACCAATACTGCATGCAGCGTGCTTGCAGGCACCCTAAACCCGTACAAACCGAGGCGAGTGGTGGCAGCGTAGCCTTGACGAGCGGATCAGGGCGTCGCCGCTCTCGCTTCGGCTTCGCAATTGGCCTGTCGGTCGGGCGTCCCCCGCTCCGTCTTTCCA
Organism: Bradyrhizobium sp. Leaf396; assembly: GCF_001424605.1. Lineage (NCBI taxonomy): Bacteria > Pseudomonadati > Pseudomonadota > Alphaproteobacteria > Hyphomicrobiales > Nitrobacteraceae > Bradyrhizobium > Bradyrhizobium sp. Leaf396. Next base: position 13,468 of record NZ_LMQJ01000037.1, on the reverse strand, counting down.
CGCGATTCGCAAGCTCGACAAGAACTGATTCATCGGCGGTTCCGCAGTATCGAACTTTTTGAACACCTGTATAGTGAAGGGAGACCAGGATTTTTGCAGAGGTGCTACAAACTGTCTTCATCAGGACTTTGTCGTGGGCGAGACGAATTCCGTCGTGGACCCCGGGGACACAGACCAGCCAGCCCCGTCCGTAAATTGCGGGAGCTGCTGTTCGGGAGCTAACGAACCGGCGGCGGGTTGTAGGACAGCCCGCAACAGGAGCCCGCCCGATGCGATCTTTGATCGAAGATTATGCCCCGATCGGCGATTGTCAGACCGCCGCGCTCGTCGGCCACGATGGCTCGATCGATTGGCTGTGCTGGCCGCGATTTGACGCGGGCGCCTGTTTTGCGGCTCTGCTCGGCTCGCCCGGGAACGGACGGTGGCGCATCGCACCGGAGGATCCCAGCCCACGCGTCAGTCGCCGCTACCGCAACAGCACGCTCATTCTGGAGACGGAATTCGAGAGCGCGGGCGGTTGGATCACCGTGATCGACTTCATGGCCCTGCGCGGCGGGGTATCGGACCTCGTGCGTCTCGTTGTCGGCCGGCGCGGTCGCGTGAGGATCCGCAGCGAGCTCGTGATCCGCTTCGACTACGGCGCGGTCGTGCCTTGGGTCACGCGGCTTGAGGACGGCACCGGAATCCAAGCGGTGGCGGGCCCGTCCATGGTGGTCCTGCGAACAACGGCTCCGTTTCACGGCGAAAATCTCAGCACCGTTGCGGAACTCTCCGTCGAAGCCGGCGACACCGTGCCCTTCGTGCTGAGCTATAGCCCGTCCCACGTTGCGCCACCCGCTACCCTCGATCCGGAAGCAGCCCTGGCCGAGACCGAAGCGTTCTGGCAAAACTGGTCCTCGCGTTGCCGGCACACAGGGCCATGGCATGAGGCTGTGCTTCGCTCCCACATCACCCTGAAGGCTCTGACATACGCGCCCACGGGAGGAATTGTGGCGGCCCCGACCACGTCCTTGCCGGAACGGATCGGCGGGGCACGCAATTGGGACTATCGCTACTGTTGGCTGCGCGATGCGACTTTCACTTTGATGTCGCTGATGGACGGCGGTTACTTTGACGAGGCGAAGGCCTGGAGCGACTGGCTGTTGCGGGCTGTCGCCGGCCGCCCATCGGAGATCCAGATCATGTACGGGCTCGCCGGAGAGCGCCGCTTGACCGAATGGGAAGTGCCGTGGCTGACGGGCTATCATGGTTCGCGACCGGTGCGCGTCGGCAATGCCGCCCATGGCCAGCTCCAGCTGGACGTATACGGGGAGGTCATGGACGCACTCTACCAGGCCCGGCGGGGCGGCCTTGTGATGCGCGACGCGAGCTGGGCCTTGCAGCGCGCGATTGTCGAGCACCTGGAAACGATCTGGCAAGAACCCGACGAGGGTATCTGGGAGGTACGCGGCGAGCGCCGGCACTTCACCCATTCCAAGGTGATGGCGTGGGTCGCCTTTGATCGAGCCATTCGGAGCATTGAAGAATTCGGGCTTAAGGGCCCGCTCGATCGCTGGCGCGCGGTGCGGCAGCAGATTCATGAAGATGTGTGTCGGAAGGGGTACGACCCCGATCTCGGCAGCTTCGTGCAATCCTATGGCGCCCCCCACCTCGACGCGAGCCTGCTCATGCTGGCGCTGGTGGGCTTTCTGCCCGCCAGTGATCCTCGAATCCGCGGCACCGTTTCCGCGATCGAGCAGCGCCTTCTGGTGGAGAATACGTTTGTTCTTCGCTACGATACCGAGGAGGTTGCGGACGGACTGCCCGCGGGCGAGGGCGCATTCCTGGCGTGCAGCTTTTGGTTGGCCGACAACCTGATCCTGCTCGGCCGACACGAAGAGGCGGGCCGCCTGTTCGAGCGCCTCTTGGCCCTGCGCAACGATGTCGGACTGCTTGCCGAGGAATATGACCCCGTGGCGCGCCGCCAGCTCGGCAACTTCCCGCAAGCTTTCTCGCATATCGCGCTCGCAACCACCGCGCGAAATCTGACGCAAGCGGCGAAGCCAGCACAAGCCCGCGCGGCCACGGCCGCAAAGTGAGCCGACGGCGAGTCGATCCGCGCCGCGTAGCGCCAAAAGCGGCGCCTTGTCAATCGGCGCCAGTCGGGCGGCGCATCCGGCAGGAGACGTCAAGCAGGAAACGATCGCAGGGTGTAACCAGCGCCCTCTTCCCGTGCTCAGCCGAACCACACAGCGGAGCTGCCGCAGACGCGCAGCCAGTCGCAATGCGTTTTCTTTGACCCCGCCTCCTGATCCGGCGCGGATCGGTGTGGTACGGACAACAACGCCACTTCTTCTCCTCTTCGTCCAGTCGGATCGCGTCGGTTTGGAAGTCAAGCATGCACGATAGCAGGCGCATCCCTCCTAGTCGCGCTTTCCTTGCTTCCTGAGGTGCCCGCCTTCGCAGCCAGGCGCGCCTTGGCAGATGCTCTTTAAGGTATGGTCCTTGATCTCTTGGTCTTGGCGCTCGATGAGCGGTGTCGTGCCTCCACGTTCATCAAGAGGCGCTCCTGGAGGTTTACGCTTTCCTGTCGGGGCGACGTATTGTGGGTGATGAGTGAGCGGCGCCAATTTGGCTTTTGGCCGGAGCCTCTCACCCGAGTCGGGCTGCGCGAGGCTTGCCGTCGTGGCCATCATAACTCCGATAAGTGCGAGAAGGAGTGCGACACTGACTTTTTTTCGCATTGTATGTGCTCCATGTCATCGATCAGGCGATGGGCCTGCCCCGGAAATGCCTCCTGCCCACGTTATCCAGCTCGCCGCAAGAGTGCAGCGGCGCATTCGTGCAGCAGTCGCATGTGGACGGATTACGCTTCATCGCATCGGACCTGCCGCATCCGCCGCAATAAAGCGTTTCCATGAACATTATACGGTGAACGGTCCATTCCATTTTGATCTGTATCACGGCGGTGCTCTCCACGATTGCATCACATTGTTCGGCCCCTTGCCGCGCACCTCTTGCAAGGCGCCGGTCGATACCGCGGCCCGGCTTCGGCTGACGATCCCGTGGTGAGCCCGTGAGTTGTACGCGTCGCACGTAATCTCGATGCCGCTTTCCTTCGCTAAATCGCGGATGCCGCGCGGCGATCCGGATGAGCATGCTTCCCACCCAGATTGTCGCCGACGGCTTCGGTCAATGGTGCTTGTACCAGCCGACGTCCTTGATGTCGTTGAACGAGTTGGTCCGGTGGCAGAGGTAACACTGGTTGACCTGGGCATGCTCCTTGCCCGCGACCCTCATTGACACCATCTTGAAGTGCTCCATGTAATGGCTTGGCGGCGCCTGATGGCATTGCGCACACTCTTTGGAAGTCGGCGACGGGTGGAGGAATCCAGCGATCCGCCATGTCGTCGTCTCGTGACATCCCGCGCATTCGCGCCCGAAGAGCTGCTTGTGCGGGTCGCGGTTGCTGTGACAGCTCGCACAATCCAGGGCGTTCTTCTCGGCCGATCGTGATGCCGCCACGCCCAGAAAATCGGCGATGTCATTGACCATCTCGGTCGGCACGCCGGGATGACCTTCGGCCCCAACGGCAAGGTGCGAGCCGATCCGCAGGAGCGCCGCATGGTTGATCCGTGTCGGACGGCCAGCGCCCTGGTGCTCAACATGGCAGCCGCGGCAGTCCTGCACCTTCGCATGAAAGGCGGTCGACTGCTTCGCAAGATCTGCTGCCGCGGTGGCGTGGCAGGCGATACAGCTCTTGGCCTCGACCCCCAGGGTCGGGGTGTGACATGACTCGCATTTGTCGGTCAGGAAGGCGTGTTTGACCGAGAGCTGGCCAGGCTGAAACGATTTCGACCAGGCCGGCACCGATCCTGAGCCCGAGCGATAGAGCGTGGCGACCGTGGTCAAACTGGCCACGACTGCGATGGCGATCAGCACCGTATAGAAAACCCCAAGCTTTTTCACGCGAGCCACCGCAGTCCATAGTAGATCTCACCGCCGATATGCAGCGCGAGCAGAAAATACATCAGGATCGCGGCCACGACATGCGCAACGATCCAGCGCGTGAATATCTTCTTGATCACCTCGCGGGACCCGATTGCGTATTCAAGATCGGCAATCCCCTCGACGAGCTGCAGGACGGTGGCGCCCTGCAGGGCCGGCGCGCCGACTTCGGCGGCGGCGAGGTCTTCAAGCCTGGCACGTTGGGCCAGCGCGATGGTGGTGCGGTCGTAGGCCGATCGCAGCGTCCCCAACCGGGATTGCTCTTCCCGCAGCTCGGTCGGTGTTTCCGGCGTGGTAGTGCTGCTTTTCACCTGATCGAGGCCATCGCGCAGCCGCGAGGCGGCTTGCTCAGCACTCGCCGTATCTCCGGCCGCATTCGCATGCCGCAGCGCATCCTGGGCACTCTGGATCTCATCCGCCCCCTTACTGATGCGGGCGCGCGCTTGGGCCTCGATGCATTGACGCTGCTCGGCCGAAAGGGTCGGCATGTCCATCAGGGAGGGATAGAATTCCTTACGTGGGCGACCCATCATCTCGCCCATTCCGCCCCCTTTCATCATCTCGCCCATCCCGCCAGCAGCACCCATACCGCCGGCGCCCGACCCCATCGAGGGTTGCGTGCCCGGCCCCCCCGCAGGCGGGGTGCCAGACGGAGTCATCGGGTTTGCTGGGGCGCCAGTGCCGGGATGATGGTCGGCATGGCCGCCGCCCGACATCTGCGCCAGAGCTTGAACGGTGAAGCTCGCAACGAAGGCGGCGGCAATAAGAGACCGGGCGAGCGCTGCGAACGCGCGCTGCGGGGGCTGCGGGCGGGAATTACGCTGCTTCAGAGCGCGTTTTCGACAATGAACGGACATGCTCGCACTCCTGCGGCCGTTGAGATCGGCCATCGGTATCCGGACTCACAACCGGCCGCAACCTTTCAGGGTTGCCCGCCGCGCCGATGATCACCTGCGTATACAACAAATCTCACGCGAGGATCCCGCTGGCGCCTCTCGCCAATCGCTTCCCCACGAGAGGTGAAGCCCCTCTACTTTTTATCGTTCCGCTATCCAATCAAGAATGGAATCGGACCCGACCACTCTCCTCGGCGTGTGCGGGTTCAAGGTGCCGGCAAGCACCGCGTGGTTGCTGTTGATGATCTCTTGGGCAAATCGCTTGGCCTCGGTTTCGGTTCTAAACCTGCGTGTAAGGCGGACGCGCCTGCTCGCACCATCGGGCGCATCGTCCGAGCAGTATGAGACATACCAGATCTCCGGGCGCGTCATTTTTTTCAACTTGCCACCGTTTTTATATCCAAGCCCAAGTTCAAGGCGTCAAGCCGGCTGCTTCTGCTATCATCGAACGTCCCGTCTGTAGCTGGCGAGCTGTTGCTCGAGGAAGTCCGCAAAGCAATACGTAAGCTGTTGGATGAGCCGACGCCCCTATGAAGCGTACCTATCTAGCCTCGATTCAGAACGCATGTTTGCGATAGCGCAATGTCGGGGTCCCGCCCAAGGCGCATTATGCCGTTCCGAATCGACGGCTGCAGGTGATGGGATTGGCTCATCTGCGGGTGCCACAGGGGAATTAGCCGATGAATCACTCGATTTTCAGCGCGGATCGAACGACTCATGTCAAAATCGTGGCGCTTACCTTGGCCATGAGCATCGGGTTGGCCAGCTTCGTTAGCTCGGTGCGCATTCATACCAGCGAGCCTTACTCGCCGGGTGCGCAACTAACGCAAGTAGCAAGTCCTGTCGTTTCTTGTTGCGAGGCCGGCGAGCTGTTATGTCCGAGCTAATTTGCTCGCCTGATATGCACCGGGATTTCCGATCAGGCTTGCCGCTCGCCCGAAGCGCTGTTCGTCTACCAAACGCCAGCGACGGCGTCAGTTCTGATCCGTAAGTTACGTCCTTCCAAACTCAGCGGCGATGTTGCATTTTTGCACTTTGAGCGAACGGAAAATCGGCCCATGCTGGCCTAACAAATTTTGCGTTAAGGGAGGGCAGTCAGATGGCACAAGATTTTCCGAGCATTTTGCAGCTCGGCCTCGCCGTACTCTTGTTGGGAAGCGCGGCCACCGCACCCGCCCACGCCGGCACCTACGATCTGGTACTCGAGCGGCATGCGGTCAACATCACGGGGCGCAGCAACGAGGCTTTGCTGATCAACGGCCAGCTGCCGGGTCCCGTTCTTCGCTTCAAAGAAGGCGAGAACGTGGTGATCAACGTCACCAATCGTCTCGACGAGAATGCCTCCATTCACTGGCATGGCTTGATTGTGCCGCCGGGAATGGACGGAGTGCCGGGCATTTCACCAGGGTACGGCGACGGCATACCGCCCGGCCAGACCTTCACCTACCGCTTCAAGCTCAAGCAATCCGGGACCTATTGGTACCACAGCCACTCGTCCGGCGAGCAGGAGCAACTGGGTATCTATGGCCCAATGATTGTAGAGCCACGCGCAGCGGATCCTTTCCGTTACGACCGCGACTACATTATCATGCTCTCGGATTGGAGTGATGAAGCCAAGAGTATCATTAATAATCTCAAGGCGGATGCCAGTTGGTATAATTTCAACAGGCGCACCTTGATCAGTCTGGTCCAGGAACTGAGCAAGGCACCATCCGAAGAAGCGCGCCGCGCCATCATCAACGATCGCATTGCCTGGTCGTTAATGCGGATGGACCCTACAGATATCTCGGACGTGTCCGCTTATACATTCCTCGTCAACGGGCAGACGCCAGAACAGAACTTTACCGCTCTGTTCAGACCGGGCGAGCGCATTCGATTGCGCTTCATCAACGGCTCGGCGATGACCTATTTCGATGTTCGCATTCCCGGACTGAAGATGAAGGTGGTCCAGGCGGATGGCAACAATGTTCAGCCGGTGGTGGTCGACGAATTTCGCTTCGGCAACGCCGAGACCTACGATGTGATCGTGCAACCTACGGAGGACCGAGCCTACACGATCGTCGCAGAGCCGATGGACCGCACGGGCTTTGCGCGCGCGACCTTGGCGCCGCGGCCGGGAATGGTGGGCGAACTGCCCGCGCACCGGTTACGACCTCTCGCCTCGATGGCGGAGATGGGCATGAACCTCGGGCCGAAGGGCGGCGACCGTGGCACCCCGCATCCGGAGCAGGATATGCCAGGTCATGTCGTGCCCGAAGATCCGGTCGCCATGGCAATCGGCATGGGCGACATGGGGGGAATGTCGGATCGGGGCGGTACCGGCGATATGTCCGGAATGCAGCCTGGCGGCGCCGGGGCGAAGCGGGGAATGTCCGGCATGTCCATGGGTCCGAAGGACTCCAAGCAGAGCACGAAACCCGCCAAGCGCGGCAAGCCCTCGGGCATGCCGGGGATGAAGCACGAAAGCATGCCGGGAATGAGCAACGCTGCGCCGGACCGGTCGGATGCTCTGGCGCAGATGAAGGATATGCCAGGTCATTCCTCCATGTCGGGAATGGGCGGCGGAGACCGGAAGGGTCAGGTTGCGCCGGCCGACAGCGGAGTTCAACAGGGGCCGCAGGCCTATGTCCTGCGTGGCGGAGAGGACATGGAGAGTGTCGGCGTCAAGGTTGGACATGGAGCGCCCGACCCATTCCTCAACGACACGGGCGCACCTCCGGGGACGAAGGTTCTATCCTATCGGGACCTCAAGGCCCTCAATCCCTACCCGTATAAGCCCTACGATCGGATCATCGAGATGCGGCTGACCGGCAACATGCAGAGATACTTCTGGTCGATCAACGGCAGAAAATTCAGCGAAGCGGAGCCCATCGTACTCCGGTACGGAGAACGCGCCCGATTCCGCCTCATCAACGAGACGATGATGAACCATCCGATGCACATCCACGGCACTTGGCTTTTGCCAGATGTCGGAAACGGCGCCCGCAACCCGAAGAAGCACACCGTCAACGTGAAGCCAGGAGCTACGGTTGACGTGGACGTTCCCGCGGATGCTGAAGGACCATGGGCATTCCATTGTCACCAGCTCTATCACATGGAAACCGGCATGATGCGCAAGATCGAAGTCGTCCGGCAGACGGCGTCGGCTCGCTAGGAGGGCTCCATGAACCGTATCCCTCACGTCGCAAGCATCGCACTAATCGTATTGTCCGGCGCAGCAATCAGCGCGCCCGCTGGGGCTCAAACGGCTCCATCATACACGGAAGCTGCGCCATGGTACCTGCGCAGTCCCTCCGGCATAAACTTCCCCGATCAGCAGCCTTTCAGCGCCCTGCGTTTCGACAAGCTCGAATGGGGCGGTCCAAACACGGGCGCTAGTGCCCGCTGGGACATGGAGGCGTTCGTCGGCACCGATTACGACAAGCTGTTCTTCAAGTCCGAGGGTTTTTACAACGGTAAAGCCAGGAACCTCGAGGAGGGCCAGTTTCAGGTCCTCTATTCGCGCCTCTTGACCTACTACTTCGATGCCCAGTTCGGTGTTCGGCAGGACTTTTCCAAAAAATCGAGCCGGACCTACGCCGTCATCGGCGTGGAGGGCCTCGCACCTGGCTTCATTGAAATCGATGCGGACGCCTACATCAGTCAAAAGGGCGAGGTTTCCGCTTCGATCACCGCCTTCCATGATCTCTTGATCACCAACCGGCTGATCCTGCAGCCGCGTATCGATGTCAAGCTGCAGGCGCAGCCGGTAGCGGACCTGGAATTAGGCGCTGGAATTACCGATTTCGAGCTGGGGGCACGCTTGCGCTACGAGTTCACGCGCAACGTTGCGCCCTATATCGGCGTCAATTGGGATCGCAAGGTCGGCCAGACGGCGACAATTGCCAGAAACAACGGCGAAGCGGTATCCAACGTGTCGTTCGTCGCCGGCGTACGGCTGTTCTGGTAGGACCACGATCAGATTGCGGCAAGGTTGCGGATAAGAGCTTTTATCGATCGCTGCAGTGCTGAAGCGTTCGCTGGAGGACTTTCTTGGCCTGCCGCTTCATCTTTCTCGATTGCGCCGCTCACCCTGAGACTACTGCCGCCGCCATCGTCTTCGAACGAGGCATGCAGCTGTTGGCGAGTCGCCGACCGCCGGCAGTGTCCGGTGTCAGATGCACACGGATGATTTCGGTGGCGACTATTGCGGCCCTTGTGAAGTCCGTCCGCCTCGAGCGTCATTCCCTTGGCTCCGGGAGAGTCCGAAGCTGGTCGAGATGCTCAGTCGACCCCGCGTCGCACGGAGTTGGGCGGCACCGAAATGCTAAGTAGTCCAGCCAGCAGTCGGCGGATGAACCTTAGAGGCGATCGTAGACCCGTTGCTGGCGATGTTCCTCCAGTGTCCCGAGTCACAAGTTCGCAATCGTAGATTCGCAGTAGATTCGCGTCGCTGTGCCAAGGATTGCGGATTCCGACGAAGTCGCCCGGGTGTACCGATATGAAGTCGCCCGGGGATTCCGAGACGATGTCGCCCACCTTTCCGATTTGATCTCCCCCGGGGGCGAGGCGTTCTGGCTGCCTAGTTTCTCTGGCACTAGGCGAGCCGCGCGGTCAACTGGAATCGCGGCTTGAACCTGTTGTGTTTTCTGTTGCGGTTGCTGTGGGCATGTGGGCAACGCCTTGGCGTTGTCCAAGCGAAGCGGCATGTCCACAGCGTCACGGGCTCAGGCCTTTCGGGCGGATTGCCGGGTTCGGCGCAGGCTCTCGCCGGTGAGGTCGAGCCGATGGGCATTGTGGACGAGGCGATCGAGCACGGCGTCGGCATAGGTGGGATCACCGAACACGGCAAGGTACCCCTATTCTTGACCGGGTCGTGTCTCACGTCACGATTACCGACCCGCATCATTTTCTGTTTGGACAGCGGCTTGCCGTCTTGAAGGGACGATCGGGGCGCGGTCCCGCCTACATCGTTGTCGCGCTGCCGGATGGACGGCGGCGGGGGATTCGGATCGCGTCGACAGATCTCGCTGAGCCGCCAAACTGCGCCAGCATTGCCGATCTGCCGCGTATCAGCGCGCGCACGCTCATCCCATTGATGCAACATTTGAGCGCGAATCTGAGGCTTACGTCTCGCCGCCGGAGCACGCCATCGTTCTATGTGTGAATGAGAAATCCCAAATCCAGGCGCTGGACCGCAGTCAGCCGATGCTGCCAATGCGTCCCGGCCAACCGGCCCGAAGAAGCCATGACTACACAAGGCACGGCACCACATCGCTGTTCGCCGCCCTCGACATTGCGAGCGGACGGGTCATCGGCAAGTGCTACGGACGCCATCGCGCTGCCGAGTTCCGCAAGTTCCTCGACGAGATCGAGGCTGCCGTGCCGCGTGAACTCGACGTCCATCTCGTCATGGACAATTACGCCACGCACAAGACCCCCTTGATCCGAAAATGGCTGGTCAAACGGCCGCGTTGGCACGTGCACCTGACCCCGACCAGTTCGTCATGGCTCAACCAGGTCGAGCGCTTCTTCGCGCTCCTGACCGATAAGAAGATCAGGCGCGGCATCTATCGCAGCGTCGCCGCTCTCAGGGCTGACATCACTTCGTTCATCGACCGACACAACGCCGATCCAAAACCGTTCCGATGGACCAAGTCCGCCGTGACATCCTTGCTTCCATCGAACGCTTCTGCCGATACAATGCCCCGGCAAAACACCACCCGATGCCGCGAACTTCTGGTTCAGGCCCAGGCCGTGTGAAAAGGCTCTGTTTGCTGTGATTCGCGCGATAGGATTCCCGGCGATTTTGCGGGGCATCTGATGAAGCGCTTTGTTGAAGGATTGGATCGCGGGCAGAGCACACTGTTTCCGGCATCGCTCGACGACTATGTGACTGAGGACAACCCGGTGCGAGCGGTCGACGTGTTCGTCGACGGTCTCGATCTCGACAAGCTCGGGTTTGTCGGTGTCCAGCCGCTCGACACCGGCCGACCTAGCTATCACCCCGGTACGATGCTCAAGCTCTACATCTACGGCTATCTTAATCGGGTTCCGTCGAGCCGACGCCTGGAGCGGGAATGCCAACGCAGTATCGAGATGATCTGGCTGACTGGGCAGTTGGCGCCGGACTTCAAGACCATCGCAGATTTCCGCAAAGACAATGGCAAGGCCATTCGTGAGGTCTGCCGCGAGTTCGTCGCGCTGTGCCGCAAGCTTGATCTGCTTGTTGCAGCGAGCGTCGCCATCGATGGATCGAAGTTCAAGGCCGTCAATGCGAGGGACAAGAACTTCACTGAGGCAAAGATGAAGCGCCGTCTGGAGCGAATCGACGAGAGCATCGCCCGTTATCTCTCGCAGCTCGAGACCGCCGATCGGCACGGCGATGCAGTGCCAGAGGCGAAAGTTGCGAGGTTGAAAGGCAAGATCGAGAAGCTCAAGGAGGAGATCGTTCGGCTAAACGCGATCAATGCGGAGATGATGAAGAGTGAGGACAAGCAGATCTCGCTGACCGATCCTGACGCGCGCTCGATGGCGACAAGTGGAAAGGACACCGGGATCGTTGGCTATAACGTGCAGATTGCAGTTGATACGCAGCATCATCTCATCGTGGCTCACGAGGTGACCAACGTGGGCACCGATCGCCACCAACTCGCCAATATGGCCGGGCAGGCTCGCGACGAGATGGCTGTCGAGACGCTCGAAGTCGTGGCAGACCGCGGCTATTACGATGGAGAGGAGATCAGGGCCTGCGAGGAAGCCGACATCACGGTGACGTTGCCGAAGCCGATGACTTCGGGCGCTAAAGCTGCTGGCCGCTTCGGCAAACAGAACTTCGTCTATGTCGCCGCCGACGATGTTTATCGCTGTCCCGCCGGCGAGCGGCTAACTTATCACTATACGAACGTAGAGGACGGAAAGACACTGCGCCGCTATTGGACAAGCACCTGCAAAACCTGCGCGCTAAAAGCGCAGTGCACGACAGGCCCCGAGCGCCGCATCACACGCTGGGAGCACGAGACCGTTCTGGAGAAAGTTCAGGATCGGCTCGACCACAACCCCAATGCCATGGGTGTCCGCCGTCAGACAGCGGAGCATCCGTTCGGCACGATGAAGTGTTGGATGGGAGCAACACACTTTCTCACGAAAAAGCTGCCAAAGGTGGCCACCGAGATGGCGCTCACCGTGCTCGCCTACAACATGAAGCGCGTGATGATGATCGTCGGCGTAGGCGGATTGCTGGAGGCGATGCAGGCGTGAGGCCAGCCTCTGCGCGACCAAATCAGCGCCTACATGAAGCTCCCGATTGCCACTGAGACGACACGAGGTCCATTCCACCGAATTAGAAGCTCGGCGGCCATGAAATGCGCCGGAGCGCCCCAAGTTGCGGGATTTTCACACGGCCTGGGACACTAGCGTACGCCAGATCTCGAATGGGTAAATTCCCGAGAGGCACTAGCGCGCTTTGCGGATGTTCGTGACCATCAGAGCATTCTTCAGCCGGGCGGCCTCAAATTCCACTAAATCTCCCGGTCGCAACCCTTTCAGCATGCGACGGTTCGTGACGTGGAAGGGCATTTCCATTGCCGGCATCCTAATGCTGCGATCAGGGCTTTCCATCGCCTCGGTCAGGATGGTGACCGAAGCCGCACCGGGGCCCATATCGACAGCCTGGACCTGCCCCCTTGCATGCACGTGTCCCGACGGAGAAACAAGCTGTCTATGTTCCCGATCGAGCTTGTCCAGCCACTCGCTTCGCGTCGATGTAAGTGGCTCGGCAGCTGCAGGGATCGAGAAACTCACGAGGCCAATTGCTATTGCGGCGGAAATGGCTGCTGCTTGGCGCACGATATGTCCTCCTGGGTTTGCGCGCTCTGCGCCGACCAACGTGCTATGCGCTAGGGGCGTTCGATAGCGCAACTAGATCACGGCGTGCTCCGAAAGGGTTGATTTGGATCAAGCAACTGCAAGAGAACGGGCGCCAAATGAGGCTACTACACTAATCCGTTCGATGCATTGCAGATCAACCCAACTGTCTGATTTTCGATTCGACGTACGGTTTATAGCTCACGCCTCAAATCCTCAGTGCGCGACAGCGAAGATCGTTGGGGCGACGACAAAACGTGGCGGCTCCGTCATCCCTTAACAACGGCCTGAGGATGTGGTCTGTGAATGCCTTCGAGCCGCGCCCGTTTCAGGAGCAGGGCATTGATCGCCACCAATGCCGAGCTGCCCGACATAGCGAGCGCAGCGACCTCGGGGCTGATGACCAAGGGATAGAGGACGCCGGCCGCCATGGGAAACGCCACCACGTTGTAGGCCACCGCCCAGAGCAGGTTCTGGTGCATCTTACGCAGGGTGGCGCGGGAGAGCTCGATGGCGCCAACAATGTCATAGGGGTCGCTCTTCATGAGCACCACGTCGGCGCTCTCCATCGCGACATCGGTGCCGGCGCCAATCGCGAAGCCGACGTCCGCTAATGGGATGGACCGGCTGCTTCCCCCGCGGGGATAGTCTGTAAAGACTACCCTACAGCATCCGGAGAAGCAGCCCATGACCACCACACCTTTGGCCTCGATCGGCATCGACATCGGCAAGGAAGTCTT
>NZ_LMQJ01000036.1:0-51506 GCF_001424605.1 Bradyrhizobium sp. Leaf396 | reverse complement strand
CTTGCGCGCGACAATCATCGCGACAATCATCACCTCGCCGCGACACCGACTCGCCATCCTGATTGTCGCGCGCTTCCCACCCAGATTGTCGCGCTATATACTAATCGGAATCAAGCCCGCAAATACCGCATAAACCCTTGAACAGTTCGCGCTCCGGCCAGCCACGGCCGGCACCGTGGTAAGGCACCTGTTAGGCGCTACAAGCCAGGTAAAACGACTCGGCCCTTCTGACGTCAACATTCTTCAGACTCACCCTGAATAGCAGCCCTCTGCAGGTAAGATTGGTTCGCCATGCCGGCCAACGAGATCAGATTCGCGGTAGCCGATAGGCAGGACAGTTTGCTGGCGATAGTCATCGCCTATCGCTCAATAGGCACCGGGGCTCACAAGTCGCTGGCAGCTTATCACCACTGCAATCTACAACTAAGAATCGTCTCAATCTTGTGTACAACCGATGCACCTTTTTTCTTTCATATGGATGGTGCGGTAGTCATGGAGCGTCCCGGGCTGCTGAGGGGAGGACGGCCCCTTGGCTTGAATTTGGATCAACTTCAACAGGCAATCACAGCGGCAGATTACGGCAGCTTTCGGCAAGCCGCCGAAGTACTGTCAATCAAGCAATCGACCATTAGTCGTTCAATTCAGCTGCTCGAACACAGCTTTGGAGTCCATATATTTGAGCGATCAAGTGGGGGAGTGCGTGCGACCCCGGCCGGCCGTCACTTCTTGAGCGTAGCGCGCTCGATAGTCGAGCAGCTGGATGCGCTTGCTGCTACTATGAGGGCAAGTGGCCGTGGCGAAGCTGGCCGACTTGCAGTTGGCTTCTGTACATCTCTCGCCGCGGGCAATTTGAGAGCATCGCTGCTGGACCTTCTTCAGAGATTTCCTCAAATCGAACTCTCTACCGTGGAACGACGGCGCGCCCATCTGATGGCGGCGCTTCGTAATGGTGCGCTGGACGTTCTGATCTTGACGGGAGGGACATCATCTCAAAAAACCAGCAGAATGCCGCTTTGGAATGAGCGGGTGTTGGTCGTCTTGCCTGCGGAACATCCTCTGGCGCAGCGAAAAGTCATTTATTGGACGGACTTACGAGACGAGACGGTTATCTTGAGTCACTACGATCCGGGAAGTGAAATTGAAGATCTGTTGGTTTCAAAGCTTGTATCGCCCGATGATCGACCGAAGATTGAACGTCACGATATCAGTCGTGGCATTGTAAAGAGCCTGGTCACAATGAAGGTCGGCATCAGCCTTGTTCTGGAATCGGACGCAGGTGCCACTCTTTCCGGTCTCGTATATCGAGAACTACGGGACGGCAGTGGACCGAGCGTGTTGAACTATTCAGCCTATTGGCAAAAGGATAACGAAAATTCGGTCCTAGAAACCTTCCTGAAGCTACTCTCTGAGCGCTACCCATCACCTTGCTCGGGAAATTGACGCGCTCGGCGGGCCTTTGCAAAAGCTCGATCGGTCGCCATGAACCGAGCCAGCATCGGCGCAATCAACTTGGCAGGATCGCTTATGGTCTGTCCGGTTTGGCGGGCCAGAACCTCAGCGTAGGTTACCAGATCGCGATGTATGTTCGTCGGCAGTTCGAACGTGAGCTTGACCGGCTTAGCATCCTCGAATGCTCCTAGCTTAAGCTTCGCCATCGACCTTATCCCTTGTAAGTCTCAAGCACCAGGTCCCGATTGACGAGCACTCTCACGGGAAATCCCGGACGGATCGTCAAAGTTGGCTGGATGTTGAGATTGCGACGAACGACCTGTTGGCCGGTCTGGTTTAGAGAATCACCTGCCCCACGACGCAGCGCTTGAAGGATGGCGCCGTTGGTGCTGCTAATGTCCGGCCCAGAATTCGCCTCGGTGCCCACGGCGAGCAGGGTTGAAAGCGCAGCTGCTCCGAGCATCTCTTTCCAATGATTATCGATCTCATCCTGAAGACCGGAATATCCCAAGGCATCCACGCCGGGTTGGCGCTCCAAAACGATCGAACGCCCGTTCGGCATGATGAGCCGTGTCCAAACCAGGAGGACTCGTGACTGTCCGAACGCAATCTGGCAATCGTAGATCCCAATCAACCGCGCGCCCTGCGGGATAAGACGAGCCCGCCCTGTCGGGGTATCGTAGACATTCTCAGTTACCTGAGCCGTGATCAGACCGGGCAGATCGGAACGAATCCCAGTAATCAGAGCGGCGGGAATGATAGTGCCGGCTTGAACAACAAAGGGGGAGGCCTGCTTCATCAGACGGTCAGGGCTAGTGGTGCGTCGATCGACCGATGCATTGACGAACGCGAGTTTACGATCCTGACCGTTTTGGGCAAATGCGTCGTCAGTTGAAGTGGCTCCCGTTGGCGGCGCTTCGGCTGACGGCGCTTGACTAGGCGATGGTCGGGTAACGGTAGTAGCAAACACTTTGCTGGTACGAGCAGCTTCGCTTTCCTGGATGGCTCGTTGCTGCTCGGCATCCACTGCAAGCGGGCCAGCTTGAGTCTGTGCCGCGACAATCGGACGGCCAAGATCACCTGGTAAAGGCGGCCCTAGTCGTGGCACGTCCGGGGGAATTGAGCCGTAGTCCTTGGGTAGGCTTGCAAGCTTATCCGCCACATTGTGGTGATCGGTCGAGTAGAGTTCGTCCGAGACGGAACCCCGCTCGCGTGTTTGCAGCGCCAGAAAAACAGCAGCGGACATGAGGATCAGCGCCAAAGCAGTGCCCCCGATCAGCGCTTTGCGCGAGAGCCGTGCGACCTGCTGGCGCTCCGGCCGCAACCGAAAAGAACTCGCCATCTCTGCCTCGGGCCCCGGCCGAACGCCGTTCGTGGGCCCCTGTTCGGTGTTGCTCATCAATTTCTCCCGTCGGTTCTGACGATGCGGACCTTCTGCTGGTCTTCGCCCCCCAGCCGCAGTTCGGCTGCTGCGAACAATCGGTCGACAATCAGGACGTTGCCGAACGCCCGGTAATTGACGAGTCCCGTCTTCCCGTCGGAGTTGATGACAAACAGTGGGGGCATCTCGCCTTGCCCGATACCAGGCGAGAATTCGATGTAGACCTTGCGGCCGTCGTCAAAAGCGCTGACGGGGCGCCATGGAGGATTATCGCCCTCAAAGGCGTATCGATAGCGCCGATGGGCAGCGTCCGGAATGAAGGGTTTTGGCGGAAGCGCACGACCGCGAGCGGCCCGGTCTTCAGGATAGAACCAGGAGACCGATGGCATGTATGATTTTTCACGCGAGCGCAGTTCGATCAGGTACGTCCGCCGATCTGTGTTGAGAACGAGGTTGGTTTCGATGGCGGCTCGTGTCGGCTTGACCATGATATGGACCCGCCGTGTATCGCCACTGCCGCTCTCGGTATCGCCAACGACCCAGCGTACGGTGTCCCCTGCGGCCACGGGTCCTGAGCCGATCAACTGCTCACCCGGCTCCAACGCGATATCGGTGATCTGTCCTGGCGCCGCATAGACTTGATAAAGCGCGCCAGGACTATACGGAAACACCTGCACGGCGTTGAAATATCCGGCCTTCCGAGGTTGAATGCGGGCCGCATCGTTGGCGCTTTCGATCCGATCAACGGGTGCTTCAGCTTCCTTCTCCTTGCCACCGCGCGCCGGCGTCCAAACGGGTGGGACGTGAAGGGGGCGCGGTCGGTCGTCCGTGAGCTGCGGCTGATCTGGCAGCGTCGGGATTTCGTCGTCATAACTGATCTGCGGAGGTTTGAATGTTGTGCATCCCGCGAGGGCATATGCGCAGATCAGGAGAACCGGAAACCCCTTCCCCATTTTCATTCGCAGTGAAGGTTGGTCTGTCGACGTCACTGTCAAAACTCCTTGGACCAGTTGATAGCGTTGACGTAGATGCCAAGGGGGTTTTTGCGCAGCCGATCGATGTCGCGCGGCGGTTCTACGACAACGCTGACGATGGCACTCCACCGCTCGGTGGCGGCAAGCTGACCATTCTCGTAGCGGCGTTCGATCCAGGCGATGCGGAAGCTCTCAGGCGAAGCCCTGATAACGCTGGATAGTTCGACGGCGACCTGGATCTTCCCGACTTTTGTGAACGGGTCGCTGTTGCGGGCGTAGTCGTTCAGCGCGGCGGCGCCGCGATCGGTCGTGAAATCGTACGCTCGAAGCCAATCTTCACGTAGCACGATCGCGTCCATGGGGAGGGCGCGGACATGCTCGATGAAGCGGGCGAGATGGAAGGCGATTTGAGGGTCGGTCGCCTTATATGTCGAGGTTGCCGGCGCGACCATCTTTGCTTCGCCGAGGCGGTCGACTTCAACAACCCACGGCGTAATTGATCCCTGTGCCGACTGCCAGACGAGAGCAGCTGCAAAGCCAGCAGAGAGGAACAGACAACCAAACGCCATCAGGCGCCAATTCCCGGCCTGGACACGCGCCGAGCCGATCCGATCATCCCAAACCTGCGCGGCTTTTTGGTAAGGCGTAACCGGCTGAGGTGTGCGGCCATAGTGAACGGCGGATCGTTTGAACATGCTTGACCTCGACATACGAGAAATCGGACGTGGGCGGTGTTTGCTGCGTTTGAAGAGTTCTGAGAGGTGCGCCGATGGCGCTGATCTCAGCGCTCTGTATCCCTGAGATCGACGGAGGCCCCACCACCGCCGTGGTCCCCAGACCGCAGCGCCTGCGTCGTCGCGGAGACACCATGACTGACCGCCTGTCCACGCATGCGGCGAACCCAGGCGGGTGCGCCTCCAGATGACGCATCCGCGCCGCCGGCTTCATCGCCCGCGGCATTTGATCTGCCAAAGCGGGCGGCCAGCGATCGCAGGGGACTCGCTGCCGAAGTGGCGCCCGCCTCCCCGGTTTGCGCGCCCGTCCGAAAGGCGGATGCCGCGCCGCCTATGAGCGCGCTGCCTCCCCTCGCCGCGCCTCCAACCATGCTGCCGGTGAGAGCAGCCCCGCCTGCTGCGAGTGCTGCTCCGGCGGCAACCACACCACCTGCGGCCATCGTGGTTCCGACGGCCGCACCGGCCCCAAGTTGAGGACCGCCAGATACAATGCCGTTGGCAATTCCCGGCCCGAAGATACCGAGGCCAAGCAACGAGAGAGCCGCGAGCACCAGTGCCATCGCATTTTCGATAGTCGGCTGGTTGCCGCCAAACCCTGAGGTGAACTGGGAGAACAGCGTCGATCCGATGCCAACAATTACCGCCAGCACCAGGACCTTGACACCCGACGAGATCACATTTCCCAAGACCCGTTCGGCTGCGAAGGCCGTCTTCCCAAACAGGCCAAAGGGAATCAGCACGAAGCCGGCCAGGGTAGTCAACTTGAACTCGATCAAGGTAATAAAGAGCTGGATGGCGAGGATGAAGAACGTCAGCAGCACGACAATCCAGGCAAACAGCAGCACCACGATCTGTACAAAATTCTCGAAGAAGCTGACGTAGCCCATCAGTCTTGAAATCGATTCCAGGATCGGCCGTCCGGCCTCCAGGCCGACCTGAGCGATCCGTCCAGGCCTGAGGAACTCTGCCGATGACAAGCCGGTGCCAGAAGCCTTTAATCCTAAGCCGGCAAAGCTCTCGAAGACGATGCGTGCAAGGGTATTCCAGTTACCGATAAGGAAGGCGAAGACGCCGACGAACATCGTCTTCTTCACGAGGCGAGCGATGATGTCCTCATCGGAGCCCCAGACCCAGAACAGGCCCGCCAGCGTGATGTCGATGGCTGCAAGCGTGGACGCGAGATACCCGACCTCATTTCCCACCAGGCCAAAGCCGGAGTCGATATAGCGGGTGAACGTTTCCAGAAACTGGTCGATGATGCCTGTACCACCCATCTATCGCTCCGTCGGCTGAGGTGCCGGAAACAAACCGGGCGGCAAACGGCTCTGATCCTTGACGGACGCAGGCGGTGTGGCGTCTGGATCGGGCCGGGCGGGATTGCGCGGAGTGTCGATGTTCTGCCTTATGAAGTGGCGGCGCTGTTCCGCCCAAACCTTTCGGCATTCGGCAAGTCTGTCTTTTTGCTCGTATCCAACTGAACGACATCGCTCGAGCTCGGCTGTCTGGGGATCGCCTTCTCGGACGACCGAAGAGGCAGGCTGAGGCTGATTGTCGTCGTCACGCAGGTGGATGGTGCAAGCAGCAGCGAGCACGACGACAAAGATTGTCACGCCGAGAGACAGCGCCTTGAACGCCCTGAAATCGCTCATTGGTGAAACATCTGCACGCTTGTGGGTTGGTAACCTCGGCTCTGCGTCAGGAAACGCCGGAGTTGCTCCCTGCCTTGGTCCTGAGCAGCCGTTCGCTGAGCAGATTCCAGGTTTTGGGCGCGTCCTTGAGCGGCGACTGTTGCCGTGAGATCGGCCAGTTGTTGTGCCTGAAGCGCGAGAAGCTGATTGCCGGCCTGGCTCGCTTGCAGCGCTCCAGTTGCCCCTTGGCTCGCACCAACCAGCGCCGCCATCTGGGCGCGATTGGTGTCGAGGTTACCTACCACCGTCGCCTGGACCCGCATGGCGTCTTGAAAGCTCGCAACGGAGTTTTGCCAACGCACCTGCGCGTTCGCAATCAGCGCCTGGTCCGTAGCGTCGGGGGATGCCGGCGCATACGTGGCAGAAAACGCGCGATCGATTTGCTGGATGTCGAAAGAGATGCGCTGGGCTTGGGCGAGCAATTGCTGGGTACGCTGGATCGACAGCTCCAACTGCTGCAGCGACGAGTATGGCAAGCTCGCGAGATTCCTGGTCTGATTGACCAGCATCTGCGCCTGATTTTGCAGCGATGCGATCTGGTTGTTGATCTGCTGCAAAGCTCGAGCGGCGGTCAGAACGTTCTGGGCATAGTTGTTGGGATCAAACACAACCAACTGCGTGAAGGCCGGATTGGGACCGACGAGCACGGCAAGTGCGACCACGCCAGCGGCAGCGAAACGACGGAAGCGGTTCATTTAGAAGCCTCCAGTTCAGCGAGGTGTGGGATGAGATCGGTCGCCCAAGCGACGTCGCGGGCCTTCAGCCATCCACTCACGAAGCTCTCGCGGCTATGTTCAGCCAATACTCGATCGATCAGAGATTGGTCGGCCTTGGAGGAAGCGGCGGTGAAGGCAAGCGCGACCTCGCCAAGTCCGAGTTCGAACAGGCGATTGCCCCGGCGTGACTGGCAGTAATAGTCTCGCTTGGGAATCGCCCGCGCCAGGATTTCGATTTGCCGGTCATTGAGCCCAAATCGCCGGTAGATCGTCATGATCTGCGGCTCGATAGCGCGATCGTTGGGCAGCAGGATCCGGGTCGGGCAACTCTCGATGATAGCAGGCGCGATTGCTGACCCATCGATATCTACAAGCGATTGGGTCGCAAACACGACCGACGCATTCTTCTTGCGAAGCGTCTTCAGCCATTCACGGAGCTTGCCGGCAAAGTCCGCATCATCAAGCGCGAGCCAACCCTCGTCGATGATGAGCAGCGTTGGGCGCCCGTCGAAACGGCTCTCGATGCGGTGGAACAGATAAGCCAGGACGGCCGGCGCGACGGCAGTTCCGATCAATCCGTCGGTCTCAAAAACCTGGACCGATGAGCTACCGAGGTGCTCATTCTCGGCATCGAGCAAGCGGTCATAGGGACCGCCAAGGCAATAGGGCTGGAGCGCTCGCTTCAGGATATTCGATTGGAGGAGGACCGAGAGACCTGTGAGGGTCCGCTCCTGACGAGGAGCCGATGCCAACGAGGTCAGCGCAGTCCAGACATGATCCTTGGTCTCTGGGGTGACGTCGATCTTTTCTCGCGACAGGATCGAGGCGACCCATTCTGCCGCCCATCCACGCTCCGCGACCTCATCGATCCCCGCAAGTGGCTGCAGGGACACAAATTCATCCGTCTCTCCCGCGACCGCACCGCCGAGGTCATGCCAGTCCCCGTCCATGGCCAATGCCGCCGCGCGCATCGACCGGCCGAAATCGAAGGCAAAGACCTGTGCGTCTGGATAGCGGCGGAACTGCAGGGCCATCAACGCCAGGAGTACCGACTTGCCCGCCCCGGTCGGGCCAACAACGAGGGTATGCCCTACATCGCCAAGGTGGAGCGAGAACCGAAACGGCGTGGACCCTTCCGTCTTGGCAAAGAACAGCGGGGGTGCCTTGAGGTGATGGTCCCTCACCTCGCCCGCCCAAACCGCCGACAAGGGGATCATATGGGCGAGGTTGAATGTCGAGATCGGCGGCTGGCGGACGTTGGCGTAAACGTGGCCCGGCAGGCTGCCGAGCCAGGCCTCGACCGCATTCACAGTCTCGATCATGCAGGTGAAATCACGCCCCTGGATGACCTTTTCCACTAGGCGCAGCTTTTCGTCGGCAGCTCGGGGATCTCCGTCCCAGACCGTGACAGTCGCCGTAACAAAGGCTTCCCCGATTTGATCGGTGCCTAGTTCCTGCAGGGCCGCATCGGCATCGATCGCCTTGTTGTGGGCGTCGGTATCAAGAAGGGCCGATGCCTCGTTGGTCATCACCTCCTTCAGGATCGCAGCGATCGACTTGCGTTTGGCAAACCATTGGCGCCGGATTTTTGTCGCGAGCTTCACGGCGTCGTTCCGGTCGAGCATGAGCGCCCGCGTCGACCAGCGATAAGAAAATGCCAGACGGTTCAGGTCATCAAGAATCCCAGGCACGGTCGCGGTCGGAAATCCGACGACTGTCAGCACCCGCAGATGGGCCGCTCCCAGCATCGGCTCAAGACCGCCCGTCAGCGGTTGATCGGCAAGCAGCGCGTCGAGATACATGGGTATTTCGGGGACACGAACCCGATGGCGCCTGGTCGAGATCGTTGAGTGCAGATAGGTCAACGTTTCCTGATCATCGAGCCAGCCACATTCCGGCATGAAGCTTTCAATGAGTTGCAGGACACGGTTGGTCCGATCGACAAAACCGGCCAGCGCCTCCCGCGCGTCTGCACCGAAGGTCCGGTTGCTGCCCTCGTAAAGCAGCCGCTCGGCCAGGGCCGCTCCTTCGGCAGGCGGCAGATAAACCAAAGTCAGGTAGTAGCTGGACTCGTAATGGGCGCTGGCCTCCTCGAACTGCGCCCTGCGCTCGGCGTCGACCAGGGCGGACGCCACATCCGGGAACGTGTTCGGAGGGTAGGCTCCCGCGGCATGCCGTTGTCCCTCGACAAACAGAGCCCAGCCGGATCCGAGGCGACGCAGGGCATTGTTCAGGCGCCCGGCGACGGCGACGAGTTCGGCCGGCACAGCGCTGTCGAGATCCGGTCCTCGAAACTTCGCCGTCCGCTGAAAGGAGCCGTCCTTGTTCAGGACAATGCCCTCGTCGACAAGAGCAGCCCACGGCAGGAAGTCCGCCAGGCGCACATTCGAGGAACGGTATTCGGCAAGATTCATCATGGAAGGACTCACGTGGAGAGGTGACCAGGGATACGGATGTGCCGGCGCGTGACCTCGACGAACTCCGGATCGCGTTTCGCAGCCCAAACGGCGGCCATATGACCGATGAACCAGAGCAGAAGACCGGCAAGCCAAAGCCGCAGACCGAGACCGAGTGCGGCTGCCAAGGTGCCGTTTAGAATGGCAACGGCCCGCGGTGCGCCACCCATCAGGATCGGCTCGGTCAAGGCGCGATGCACGGGGGCAACAAACCCTGGGATCTGCTCATCCATCAGATCACCACGCCGCCGCCGAACGAGAAGAACGACAGAAAGAAGCTCGATGCGGCGAACGCAATCGACAGACCAAACACGATCTGGACCAGCCGACGAAAACCGCCCGACGTGTCACCGAAAGCCAGGGACAGCCCGGTCACGATGATGATGATAACGGCGACGATCTTGGCGACCGGGCCTTCGACCGACTGCAGGATCTGATTGAGCGGTTGCTCCCACGGCATATTCGAGCCTGCGGACCAGGCCGGCGAAGCGAACAGGCAGAAGGCCGCAATTGATGCGGTCGTAACGGCCCTTCGGCCGAGAGGCGATCGGCAGTTCATCACTGGTCTCCTGATGCTGAGAGGCTGTAGTCGCCCGACGTCCCGAGCCCGGCGACGTGAGCAAGTTCGGAAACGCGGCGATCAGCGCCACGGCCAGCAAGAACGGCTATGACGTTCACGGTCTCGGCGATCAGGGCGCGCGGTACCGTAACCACCGCCTCCTGGATGAGCTGTTCGAGCCGGCGTAAGGCTCCGAGCGCGCTGCCTGCGTGGATGGTACCGATTCCCCCGGGATGCCCGGTACCCCAGGCCTTGAGCAGGTCGAGAGCTTCGGCCCCGCGGACCTCGCCGATTGGAATACGATCGGGACGCAAGCGAAGGGATGAACGCACGAGATCCGAAAGCGACACCACGCCGTCCCTGGTGCGCAAAGCGACAAGGTTTGGCGCCTTGCACTGGAGCTCTCTTGTGTCTTCGATGAGAACGATGCGATCGGAAGTCTTGGCGACTTCCGCGAGCAGCGCGTTCGTGAGCGTCGTTTTGCCGGTTGATGTTCCGCCGGCAACCAGGATGTTCTTGCGTGAACTAACGGCTTGCCGCAGCGCTATAGCCTGTTCTGACGTCATGATCCCTGCCAAGACGTAGTCATCAAGCGTAAAGATAGCGACGGCCGGTTTGCGGATCGCGAACGCTGGAGCCGCAACAACTGGCGGCAACAAACCTTCAAAACGTTCGCCAGTTTCAGGTAGCTCGGCCGATACACGGGGTGCACCCGCATGCACTTCACCACCCACGTGGTGAGCGACCAGCCGAATGACGCGCTCCCCGTCTGGCGCTGACAGGATCTCACCGGTGTCCGTCAGACCGCTCGACAAACGGTCGATCCACAATCGGCCGTCAGGGTTTAGCATCACCTCGACGACTGAAGGATCTTCCAGAAAGCGCGAGATCGCGGGGCCAAGTGCAGTGCGCAGCATGCGCGCGCCGCGAGATATTGCCTCCGATTGAATGGAATGGATTGTCACCACCGTCCCCACAAATGAAGTCGCCTGAACGACCTCAGTGGGATCAATTAGAAAAGGCAGTAAACCTCTTCGCGCAACAAGCGGGATGTTTGGTTCGCGGCCTGGCGTAGAAAAAGAAAAAGTGGGGAATGTCGAAATCCCAACGTAGCACCGATCGCCGCAAAAGACGGCTTGGAAACCAGGCTCAGGCCGGCCAGTCTACCATTCCGCCGCCTCACGCGCCTCGAGGATAGATCCCTCGACGGGCACCATGACAAATTCCGCTTGGCTGTCTCGCTCTGCAAACGGCCGCGTAAGCGACGCGTAAAGGTGCCTGCTCAACGTTCGGAGCCAAGGCACAGCGAACCAGAGCAATGCGGCTGCCTGAAAGGCTGCACTGAGACCAAACGCAAACTGATACGCCATTACCGGATAATGACCGTCTTGAGGTGCCCATTGTCCGACAACAAGCCCGATCCCGTACTGAACCGCGAACGCCGAACCAAAATGTGCAAGGTTCAACGCCCCATTTGCTCGCGCGGCAAGGCCTTGCGGAAAATAATCGGCGATCATCGCATAGCTGAGAACTGTTGCCGCTCCCATAACTGACACGGCACACCAGGGCAGTAGCGATGGCATTGGCACCCGGAGAATAAGTGCAAGTTCGGCCGCAATGAACACCCCTGCCATGCCAGCTATCAGGATTTCGGTTGTTGTGCCGCGTCTGCGTAGACGATCCGCCATCACGCCCAGCAGCAACGCTCCGAAACTGATTGCGAGAGCCATGATGAACAGCTGCGTCATGAGACTATGCCGATCAAGCCCTTCCACATCCGTAAGCCAGGGCGCAGCCCACAGAGATTGCAGGGCCCATGACGAGCCGATGCAGGCTGCCGACAGTGGCGCAAGTCTCAGGAATCTCGCGTCGGAATACACAGACCACAAAGTAAGCCGGGAGGTCGTCGACGCTGCTTCATTGCTGGAGCTTTCCGGTACGCCAAAGTAAGTGAAGGCAGCTACGGCGATCGTTGCAAAAGTCAGGACTTCGAAAAGACCTCGCCAACCGATCCAATCCAATACCCAATCGGTCGGTGCCGTTGCGGTGACGGCTCCAAGCGACCCCAGCATGATCATGCAGCCGTTGACGAGGGCGATACGCTCCCTGGGAAACCAGATGACCACGGCCTTGAGCCCTGCCATCAATGAGGCTGCAACCCCAAGTCCTATCATGGCGCGCGCAACCAGAAGCTCCGAAAATCCCGTTGCGGTCCCGAACAGGGTCGCGCCGCCGGCCGCCATCACCAGCAACACGCCCTGGACACGACGCGGTCCATACCTATCGAGAAGGACGCCAATGGGAATTTGGACACCTGCGAAGACGAGGAAATAGACCGATGCGAGCAGCCCGGTCTTTGCGGCATCAAGTCCAAATTCGGATGCCAGCGCTGGAGAGATGGAGGCGTTGATGGTTCGGAAGAGGAAGGAAAGATAATAGCCAGCGGCAAATGGGAGGAAGGCGGCCAGGATCAGGCGCCACCACTTCCGGCTCAGGTGATCATCGACGTGTTGACATTCATCCGCGTCCGGTTCGGTGCTTGTCGCCGCTCGTATTGCGTCTTCGTATCCAGCTTGATCATGCCGGCCAGCAGAAGGCGTTCGGGAGGTGACGAAAGTTGGAATTGCTGCCGCCCTCCTGGGCGGCAGCGGATGATTCCTGCTTTATATTTGCATCGCCTCGCAAACCGGCGCCGTTTGGGGTGTCTGTCGGCTTGAGGTCGACTGTCTCATCCTGATCGAGTATCGATTTCAAGCCGTTAAATCGTGTCGCATTGAGGCGATCGATCGTCTCCTGGATAAGCGAACGGTCCTGCTGAACCCGCTGATCGACTTGCTCGGCCAGGACCTTGAAGCGCTCATCACCGAGCTGGCAGGCTTCTCGCTGTTGCTGTTGCGACAGCGGCGGCATCACGGCGAGGTGATATCGCGCATGCAGCGCGACCGTCTCAGCGATTGTCCGTAAATTGCGCTCCAGAGAATCGAATCGGGCGTGTATGTCGTCAAAACCGTCATGCACCGCATTTTCTGGAGGGCGCGGATTCAGAAATTGTGCAAGCGCAGCCTCCACGATCATGCTCTTGCCCACGCCCGGACGTTCAGTCGCAGCTTCGAGTTGCTCGTGAATCTTCTCGGTGATCCGGACGGTTACCTTGCGGGTTGCCGCGGAATTCCGTTTGTGAGGTGGCGATTTTGCCACCGCGGCCTGGCTGGCCTCCAACTCGGGTTCGCCGCGGAGCTGCATTTTCGCTCTTCTCCGTACTCTGAGCGCACCGATCAAGGCCGCAACGATTGCGGTGCGACGGATTTTGCCAAGGGGTGATTGAGTCTGATGGAGGCAACAGAAGAGCAGCATCGTTGGCGCTGCAACCGTCGACGATAGCGATCGTACCTTGGCGTAGCGAAAGAAGGGATCGGCGGGCTGATTAGCTCGCGCCGGCGCCGGCGTCGTCGTTGCCACGCACGGCGTTCTCCCCGTCGTGCGATTCGATACTCACCTCCTTCAGCATGGTCGACCCGCTGGATAGCCTCCGCCCGAGAGCTTCGACAAAACGATCATAGCGCTCCGCGCCCTTGGCGCGCGCTGCTGGGCTCGATTGCTCCGGCAGCGCTGGCGTTGACGTTAGCCAGAAGCGGATGAACAGCGCGATCGTCTCCAGCGTGACGGTATCGTTTCGTTCGAGCCGTTCGAGCACGCGCACGATCCGGTCTAGCCGCTTGGCGATCGCGGCCTCCCTTCGGTCGGATTCGTCGGGCGAAAGGAAGGAGGCGATGGCAGCCTCGGCGACCAGCGACTTGGGCTTGCTGTGACGCTTTGCGAAGGCCTCCAGGCCAGCGAGCGTCTCTGGATCGAGGTAGATGCTGAGCTGGACTTTTTTCATGCTCACTAGCCTAGAGATCCATCGGATCGTCGGGGTCGATGGTGACGGAACGTGCGATGCCCTGCATCGAACGGCTCAGAGCCCTCGCCTGCACGGCATCGGCGTCACCATCATCCGGCGCGGCATCGAACTCGTTCTCAGCCAGCGGTACCCCAATGACGACATCCTCGTGTTGCGGCAGTTCGGGCTCACGGCGAATGCCACCGTTAGGATCACGGGACCTCCGCGTCACCTTCGCGAGGAGTTCGGCAGAGGGCGGGATTTGCGGACGGCCTGACCAATCGTCTGCCTGCGCGACCAGGGCGACCGGATTGGCGCGGGATGGATTCAAGACCCGGCGCTTTAGCTGCGTATCCTCATAGTATCGGACCTTGCTGGCGCGCACGGGGTGCACCCCCGAGACCATTACAATCGCCTCGTTAGGTGAGAGCTGCATGACTTCCCCCGGTGTAAGCAGCGGCCGCGATGTTTCCTGGCGGCTGACCATGAGGTGCCCAAGCCAAGGGCTTAAGCGATGCCCGGCATAGTTCTTCATCGCGCGCATCTCGGTCGCGGTTCCAAGGGCGTCCGACACGCGTTTGGCGGTGCGCTCATCGTTGGTCGAAAAAGCGACCCGGATGTGGCAGTTGTCGAGGATAGCGTGGTTCGGCCCGTAGGCGCGTTCGAGCTGGTTCAGGCTCTGGGTGATCAGAAAGCTGCGAATGCCATAGCCTGCCATGAAGGCAAGCTGGCTCTCAAAAAAATCCAACCGTCCGAGCGCTGCAAACTCGTCGAGCATCAGAAGCAGCTTCTGTCGTCGCCGATCGGTGTCCAGGCTCTCGGTCAATCGCCGTCCGATCTGATTAAGCACAAGCCGCATCAGGGGTTTTGTGCGGGCGATGTCGGATGGCGGGACGACAAGAAAGAGCGAGATGGGCCGGGGTCCGTCAACGAGATCGCGGATGCGCCAGTCGCTCCGTCCCGTGACCTTGGCGACGACGGGATCGCGATAGAGCCCCAGGAAACTCATCGTGGTTGACAAAACACCTGAGCGTTCATTCTCGCTCTTGTTGAGGAGCTCGCGCGATGCCGAAGCCACCACGGGATGAACGCGCTCTCCGAGGTGCGGCGTCGCCAACATCGCATTCAGCGTCGTCTCGATCGGGCGTGACGGGTCAGACAGGAAGTTGGCGACGCCGGCGAGCGTCTTGTCGGCTTCAGCGTAAAGGACATGCAAAATCGCGCCAACCAGCAAAGAATGGCTGGTCTTCTCCCAATGATTGCGGCGCTCGAGCGCGCCTTCGGGATCGACGAGGATGTCTGCGATATTTTGGGCGTCCCGTACCTCACAGTCGCCTTTGCGGATCTCGAGGAGAGGGTTATAGGCCGCGCTTGCCTGGTTGGTGGGGTCGAACAGAAGCACGGGCCCAAAGCGCGCGCGCCAGCCCGAGGTGAGCTGGAAATTCTCGCCCTTGATGTCGTGAACGATGGTGGAGTTCGGCCAAGTAAGAAGAGTCGGAATGACCAAGCCGACGCCCTTACCCGAACGGGTAGGAGCAAAGCAAAGGACATGCTCAGGGCCGTCGTGCCGGAGATATCGGCCATCAAAGCGGCCGAGCACGACGCCGTCGGTCCCCAGAAGGCCCGCCCGCCTGACCTCACGTGCGTCGGCCCAGCGCGCCGAGCCGTATGTGGTCACCTGCTGAGCTTCCTTTGCCCGCCAGACCGACAGCATGATCGCGATGCCGATAGCGGCGAACCCGCCGCTTGCGGCGATGCAGGCCCCCTCGATGAATATTTTTGGCGCGTAGGCGTCGAACTGGAACCACCAGATGAAGAAAGCAAGCGGCTGATAGATCGGCCAGCGCCCGACCATGAACCAGGCAGGTCCGAGCTGCGGTTGGTAGGCGAGACGCCAGGCCGTCCACTCGGTCGCCGTCCAAACAAAGGCGAGCACGACGATCGAGACAAGGAACAGCTGCCCCCAGAGTATCTTGGTCGCGGACATAGGCCCAGAAGCGCTCGCCCTGTGCACCCACGCAACGACCATATCTCTGGTGTCGCGGTCGCGCGCGCCGCAGCGCAGAGATCGGCGGGTCAGAGGGAAAGATCGCGCTTGCGTCCAAAGCTCCAGTCGACGCCGCCGGGACCGGCGATGCCGCTTACTTGCCTGCCAAGTTCGCGCTCAAGGGACGGTATCCATGGTACAAGCTGGAAGCCCAGGCCATTGTCGATCATGGCAAAGCGGCCGGAGGCAAGCGACAGCCGTCGGCGATAAATCCCCGAAATGGGCTCGCCTGCCTCGGCGGGCATATGCGCCAGCCCCGTTTCTTCAGCCAAACGCTCACCCGCTGAATCGAGCTCGCGGGTACGCAGGGTACTGATAAGATTGCGGCCGATGATGACCTTGTCTCCGTCCCGGCGCACGAGGCCCCGTTCCGCCAGCGCATCAATCCGACGATCAAGCGCGCGGCGGACCTCGGCACCGAAACCGGCTCGCGAGAGATCGGCAGGTTCGCGGGCAACGAGGCGCCGATCGAGCCAGGTCGCCCCTTCGGCCACTACCTGTTGGTCGAGGTTGAGGTCGGAGCGGACGGCAAGCGCGATCCGCGGCCGGCCCCTCGCATCCTCAAAACGACGGAGCTCCACAATGCCCCCGATCGGACCGTCGCCGGCTGTATCGATGTCGGGGAGCTTCAGATGATGCACACGCCCGTCGATCCCGTCCACCACGGCAAACGCTGTTCCCCTTAACTCGTCATCCAGCCCGCGGGCGATGAGACGGCCGATCACGGGTCCGCCATGGCCTTCGCCCTCGATCGCCCAGGACGACGGCGCGCGAGATGTACCATCCCTGGCCAGGCTCCTGTGCAGCCGCTTGATGATATCGCCGCGTTCCCCAAGTGCGCGCAAGCGCTGTTCGGCATCCGGCGCCAGAACCCAGCGCGCGGGCCCGGCCGGCTCAGCGAGTCCGAGCCGCTCAAGGGTCCGCATCCGACCAATCCGGATCTCCCGCAGCGGATCGCGCCCCGCGTCACGTTCGGGGCGAAGATCGACCACCCCTTCTGCCCTGCCCGCTTCCCGGGCAAGCACCCGATCGAGCCGCGTCCAGCGTTCGCTCGTGACCTCTGCCTCGAGACCGCGCCGCATCTCAAGCTCTGATCGCGGGCCGAGCTCACGGGTCACGAGGTCACCTGCGCGCGCCCGAAAGCCGGACCCGATGTAGTCCCGGCTGATGACAAGGTCGGAACCGTCGTCCGCGCGGCCGCGCATAAGAATGTGGATGTGAGGATGCTCGGTGTTCCAGTGATCGACGGCGACCCAGTCGAGCCGCGTGCCGAGATCGCGCGAGGCCTGATCCATGAGCTCGCGAGTAAAGCTCCGCAGGCTCTCTAGTTCGGCGGCATCATCCGGCGAGACGATGAACCGGAAATGATGCCGGTCGCCATCGCAGCGTTCCGCGAAAGCCCGGCCGTCTGCATCATCCCCGGCAGCATCGAAGAGTTTGCCGGGCGATCCATCGCGCGCGACACCGTCCCGTTTGAGATAACCGATATGAGCCCGCAGTGCGCCAGGCGACCGCGTCCGGCGTACGACACGTGCCTTGACCATGGCGCCCCGGGCGCGGTTGTTGAGGAGCCGTGCCGCGGCAACGCTCGCCGCACGGCCGCGCCCGAAGGACCCACTCCTAGTAACTCCGCCGTGTGAGAGACCGCCTGCCTTCTGCGCGGCTCTGAGGGCCTGCGCGAGAAACGATTTTGCCTTGGGCGCGCGCGTCGAACGGATACGGCCTGGACGGATGCGGAAATCGTCGTTGCGGCTCATCTTGCCCGCCGCAAGGTGTCGAAAACCGAGCAAGAACAGCGCCATGGCGAAACTCGCAAGTTGCGCCGGTCCTTCGCAATGTTCGGAGCATGATTGAGATTGCTGACATTTCCCAACCGACCGACCGGCCGCACCTTGCGGCTTTTATCCTGCCGTCCTGCCGTCGTGATCTCCCAGTCGCCGAATCCCGAAAGAGCCGTAGCGACTTGGCAGCCAACTCGCGAAGCCCCCACTGCGTCCGCGCGCTTGCGATAGCGATCGTTACCCGAAGGGCCGAGACACCCGTAGGGTGGCTCGGTGAGGAGCGAAGCGACGAGTAGAGCGCGGGCCGAAGGCATCGCCCATACGCCATCAGCTTGCGAACCCGCACATTTGGTCATTGCGATGCTCCCGAATCCGATCGAGGGACGAATACGCCAATAGACTGAGGAACCATGCGCGACACTTCGTGCACTGAGATTGCCGTCGTGACACCGGTCGACGGCACGAGCGCCAGCGACCGATCTCGCGTTTTCATGAGATCGGGTCGCGTGACAAATAGCGTCGCAATTGATGATGACGGTCCGCTGGACGTCCATCTCGGCGGCAGTTCGATGGCAAGCAGATTTGCAAGCTTTGCGACGTATGTTCGCGTCTCGTCTGGCAAAGAGCCGCCTGCGAGATGCTCTTCATAGCGGGATGGTCCCGCGTTGTACGCGGCAAACACGCCAGGCGAGCCATACCGATCGAGCAGTTCGCGCAAGTAGGCCGTGCCGGCCAGAATGTTGTCGCGTGCGTCGTAGGGATCGTTCCCGAGACTGTAGCGCTCGCGAAGTTCCGCCCAAGTCGCGGGCATGATTTGCATCAGACCCATTGCGCCTTTGGGCGACCTGGCGTGCACATCTCCAGCGCTTTCGATGCTGACGACCGAACCGATCCAGTTCACCGGAATTGCAAAACGCTTCGAGGCTTCGTCGACGAAAGCTACAAACGGGCGGCTTTCCTGAGCAACCGCTTGAGCTAACGGCAATCTACTCCGGGCAAGAGCAGCACTGTCCGACGCAGCGAAAACAAGCAGCAGCGACGCGACGACCCAAACACGCACGCCCGGCCGAGCCAGGCATGCCGTCGCGCTCACCCCCGTCCAGGGTAAAGCCGCTTCGCACCGGCCATGCGGTCGCCCTGGACCGCCGCGGCGCGCGTCGGCTCTGCAACCGTTGGTCGGGACGGAGGAATGGCCCCGCGGTAGATCGAACAGAGGAATGGCGGGGTAAGAACATGGAACACGCACGATCACTCCTCCCACGTCCACACGGGCAGCGCACGGCCGATCACCGCCGACGCAGGCAAGAATCCAAAATATCGGCCATCAAGAGAGTCGTCCGACTGCCAGTTCATCAGAAACAGTTCGCCATCGCCGACGACGCGGCAGCCCTGCCACTTCGGCAGCGGCCGGCCGCGTCCGTCGCGATCCTTCGCCTCGCCCACCGCGACATCGTCGACTGAAATAGTGAGGCCGGTTCTGCAAACACTCTGCCCCGGAAGGGCGAGTACGCGCTTCAACATGGGGACGCCAATGGGCAAATAGCCGTTAAGGTCGAGGAAGGTCGCGAGCGGCTCCGGCGGCCGCACGGCGACCAAATCAGTGACTTGGAACTGGTCCGCCGGCCGGAGGCTGTAGAGACCGATCGGCACGCTCGCGGACGCGTTCCAGATGTAAAGCGGAAGCGGCTCCAGCACGATCGTCGCGACGAGCGCAGCAGCAACCCCAATTGCCGCGGCCAGCATCTTCAGGCGGCCCGTCATCGCATCACCTTTTGGCGATGAAGCCACGCCTGGTGGCGCGCTTTCGTATAGGGGCGCGGGTTTTCATTGACGGAGAGACGGTTGTGAACGTGATGCCAATGATCAGGCGCGACATCAGCTGGATCGATGCCGAGCGCCTCAACGGCATCGGTCATTTGTAATACCCGCTCGACCTTCGGCCAGCCGGACAGACGCAGCAAAATCTCACCGCCGGGTGTCACATAAGGCACGGTCGAGCAGCGCTGTCCCGGAGCGACTGCGCGCAAGATGTCGATGCGCGAAATGATCGTGCCAAAGTCATTGGAGGTCCATCGGACGAAGGCAAAGATGCTGCCCGGCGCAAATGACAGGACGCGCCGATGGCGATCAAGCTTCCGTTCCTTGACGATACGACCGAACCGAATGCGGTTTTCGATGCGCTTCTCGAGCCACAGCACTTCCACTTCGGTGAGATCGCTCATGCCGTGGCTCCCCCACACTCGAACTGGGAGCCGATCGTGTTGGCGGCGGGGAAGTGCGTGTACGGCTTGTGAAGGCCTGAAGGACGGACGGGCCGGCTTTGCCGGCCACCTCGTATGCGCTTTGCGGCCTGGTGCGTTAGAAGAAATCCGAAGGATTTCTGGTTAGTAAAGTTAGAGCGGCCGGAAAGCGCGAAGAAACAAGCTCTTAAGCTCGATTCCGGTCCCCGATAGCACGAGGATCGGGTCCCCGATAGCACGAGGGTTGCGGTCCCCGATAGCACGAGCTGATTCACAGGTTGTCCTCCGAATTTGGAATGAGACCGCGCCGACGCAGGCGTGCCGTTAAGGGATGAACAGGCGTTGGCGCGAAGTTCAGCCGCTCGGTGCCGTCAGGATCCCGTGTGAGCACGAGCTGATAGCCAGGCAATGCCTGGCGCTGAACGATCTGCCGTACGTCGTAAGCGAAGTGCTTGAGCGGCGAGAGGATGCCGGACTTGGCATGGAGGTGCACAAGGTCAAAACTCCAGCCGCCATCCTGGCGTCCACCGTGCTTGCGCACGAGCCGGTAGAGCCACCGCTCAAGCCCGCCCGTGAGCTCGAAATAAGCGCGATCGATCGTCAGCACGAGCGCATCGTCGATGACGCCAGCGTAGAACCAATCCGGCAGGATCAACTCGATCCCGAATGGGCGGCCATTTGCATCCGCCGTCTCCTTCCACTCGTTGATCCAGGAGAAGCGATGCCGTCGCCGCTCTGCCGGCTGGCGGATCGATGTCAGCACGGTCGTTGACTGGAGTCTGTCGAGGCCCGCCTTCAGGCGGTCATAGTCACGGGCGCTGGTGCCGCGCCCTACGAACGTCAAAATCTCGTATGGCGTTGCAGCCATCAGGCGCGACGTCTTCAAGCCTGCGTCACGGGCTTCGACGATCTGGGACGCGGCCCAAATCAGAACGTCAGCATCCCAGATGGTTGCCATGCCGTGTTCCGGAACGGCTTCGACTCGAATTGCAATCGCACCCGCACGAAAATCGATCGGCACAGTTCGCTTTGTTTTTGCCAACGAAAAGAATGGATAAGCCATCAGATCCTGCGCATCGCGGGGCGCGAGATCTCCGGGCAGCGCCCGAAAGAGCTCAAGCTGGTCGCGCTCGGAATGGAGTTTGCGCCGCATGGTCACTGCTCTCACGCGGCAATCAGCGACGTTCCTGGCCCGCATAGGGACGCAGGGCTGGATGCTTCTTGGCCGGCAGCACGGTCCCCTTCCCGGGGTCGGAGGTCGACGTCTTGGCGCCGCGGTCGGCCCACGCTTTCAGGTCATCGACGGCGTAGACAACACGTCCGCCGATTTTCCGGTACGTCGGTCCAGTACCGTACGTGCGGTGCTTCTCGAGCGTGCGACCGGACAGGCCAAGATAGCGCGCGGCCTCAGGTGTACGCAGGAAGCGCGGAGGAAGACCGGCCATCGGATCGGGCATTTGAGAACTCCAAGAGGACAGCGCACCACGCCTGGCTAGGCCGGCGTGTGTGCGGTCATCATGGAGAAGCAGGATCTCGGAGGGGGATGCCGAATATGGAAGGGGCGATTTTCGGTACCCCTGAGGGACTGCGCTACTCGTCTTTGCGCCCGGGACGCAGGAGTTTGCGGTAACCACCACGCATCAAGGCGAGGCCGCCCCGCACCAAGCGGATTGTTCGATTGCGCAGATCATGCGTCTTCCACGCACGATCGGGGATTCGCTTTTCGCCGAACAGCGCTTCGGCGATAACGCGATAACTGCCGCCGGCGCTATGCGCATCGAGCGCGCGGATCGCGGCGCTCAGACGTTCGCGCCGCTGTTTAGATAATTGATGAAATGACGGACCCGGCATGCGTCCATTCATCGCGCGCCACAGCCGCCGGGCTGCAAACGCACGCGCGTCGAAATCGCCGTCAAACGGCAATTCGGCTGCATATGACGCGCCGAGCACCGGCGGGCCCTTGGACCAGACACGGTGATCCACTGCACCGATTCGCAGCACGGCATGCCAGCCGTCGACAGCGCGGCGCACCTGGCCAGCCGTAAGGTCAAGCAGTGGCTGGGACGCCGACACGAGGTCGGCCGTCGAGGCAACCCTCACTGGAACGACCGCCGCTAGAACCTCGGGCGCCCAAAAGATCGTCTGCTCGTCGAAGGACCTCTGCGGGTCATGCGCGAAAGCAGGTACCCCATTTCCTCCTGAATTCCTCGTTCACCGCTCCATCGGGGCTGCTTGCGATCATCGCTTCGTACTCGCGTCGATAGTCCGCGTTACGACGAAGACATTCCCAGGCGATGTCGGTGATCTCGGCGTCTTGTAGGCTCTTGTAGGAATCCGGCGACCGCCAGTCGAATTCAGGCATTGCTTCCGCCCCATTTCACGCAACTAACAAGGATTGCGGTGCAATAGGTATGAACGAGACGGTTGTAGGAAGCCCCTAGTTTGGCACCACGTGGTGCACCGGAATGACCACCCGTCAGCAAAGGAAAAGAGTTCTGCCTGCAAGTCGTCAGCCCGCGATTTTCTTCTATTTGGAGCCAGTGCCACGCAATAAGCGGCCCTGTTCAGTTACCCATTTGGCACGCGCAAGGTGGCTCTGATACGAGCGCCGCGCACGGTCCGGCTCTCGGTCGGGGTCGATATGCAGGACCACTCGGGCCACTTCGCGCCAGTCCGCCCCCTCACCTTCGGCCTGCAAAAGGCGAACGTACGTGACGACATGCTGTTCATCATAGGCAGTCAGCGCCGGATCGCTCGGCGCCACATCCGCGACGTCAGGATCTAGTTGCGGTTTTGTCATAAGCATCCCAACAAGCAGCGAATGATTCAAATCGCCCTGGTTGGCCGAGGTCGTCCGCAATCTCATTTTAGCCCCATTGCGGACTAGCCGACCAGCAGCCAGGTCGAAATACATACTATAGGAGATAAACCTCATAGAATGTAAAGCTCCAATTTGCGCCGATGGACATGCGCAAGTTGGTCGGCCGGAATTTCGCAAGACTGCGGAAGCAGAAGCGCTTCACGCAGGAGAAATTCGCCGAAATGTCCGGATTCACCCAACAGTATATCAGTGACCTCGAGCGTGGCCGCCGCAATCCAACTGTCGTCACTCTATTCGAGCTCGCCAGCACGTTGGGCGTTAGTCATGTCGATCTGGTCCTGCCAGATGATGAGGCACGAGACGAGCGACCAAGACTAGGCAAACGGCGGTGACTGCTTTTCAGCCGGACACTATGTCGCTTCGGAACAACTCCAAGGCGTTGCTGCACTTGAGCAGTATTGCGCCTGAAAGCGCGACGAGCTTGCTGGGTTACTCACTACGCGGCCGGCCGCCTAATGTCCGCTTCCCGCCAAGCAGCGGTGAGAAAGCGGATCTCCCGAGCTCGCTGAAGAGTCAAAGGCAGCCTTCGTTGGCCAGCATGAGCTGGTCGGGTCATCTGCCGAAAGCGACAACTTAGCGCTCTGCACCAACGTCCGCCACGGGTCGATTCTGTTGAAAAAGGCAGCGGTTGCGACGCAGAGAGATCAGTGATTCAGTTTGTCTAATTGGCAGGACTGAAGATCATGATGGGGCATCGGCAAGTCGAACAGGCTGCGTTGTTCTATGAGTTCTCACTCGAGGGGCACATCCCCACCGACCACTTGCTCCGGTCGATCGATAGATTTGTCGACCTTGAACAGATTAGGCAGGACCTGGCGCCTTTCTACAGCAGTATCGGTCGACCTTCGATCGATCCCGAGCTGATGATCCGGATGCTCCTGATCGGCTACTGCTTCGGCATCCGGTCGGAGCGGGCGCCTGTGCGATGAGGTTCACCTCAATTTGGCCTACCGATGGTTCTGCCGGCTCGGTCTGGATGGGACGGTGCCGGATCATTCGACCTTCTCCAAGAATAGGCATGGCCGCTTCCGGCAGAGCGATCTCTTCCGTCGCGTGTTCGAGAGCGTGTTGGGCCGCTGCATCGAGGAGCGACTGGTCGGCGGCGAAGGATTTGTCGTTGACGCGAGCCTAATCAAGGCCGATGCCAATCGGCAGAAGGGGATCGAAGGCGACAAGGGACTTCCGCCGGATGCTGCCGGCCGAGCGATCCATGAGTATCTGGCTGTCCTCGATGATGCCGCTTTCGGAGCTGCGACCGAGGGCACGCCGAAGTTCGTCTCGCCCTCCGACCCGGCGGCACGCTGGACGGGGGCGCATGGTGGCCAAGCCTTCTTCGCCTACTCGACGAACTACCTGATCGACGTCGAGAACGCGATCATCGTCGATGTCGAGGCGACGACGGCAATCCGGCAAGCGGAGGTGTTGGCCGCCAAACGCATGATTGAGCGCTCGCTCAAACGGTTCGATCTCTATCCGAACCGGCTCCTCGGTGACAGCGGCTACGGCTCGGCCGAGATGCTTGCCTGGCTGGTCTATGAGCACGGCATCGAGCCGCACGTTACAGTCTTCGACAAGTCCGCCCGCACAGACGGGATCTTCTCGCGCGATGACGAGATGCTTGCCTGGCTGGTCTATGAGCACGGCATCGAGCCGCACGTTACAGTCTTCGACAAGTCCGCCCGCACAGACGGGATCTTCTCGCGCGATGACTTCACCTATGACCATGCCGGGGACCTCTACCGTTGTCCCGGCGGTAAAGTTCTTACCACGACTGGAACGCTGGTGAATGATGGCGCCACCATGCTTTACCTCGCCAGCAAGCATGATTGTGATCGCTGCGCATTGAAG
Organism: Bradyrhizobium sp. Leaf396; assembly: GCF_001424605.1. NCBI lineage: Bacteria > Pseudomonadati > Pseudomonadota > Alphaproteobacteria > Hyphomicrobiales > Nitrobacteraceae > Bradyrhizobium > Bradyrhizobium sp. Leaf396. The sequence continues at coordinate 26,872 of NZ_LMQJ01000036.1, read as the reverse complement.
TCCCGGTGTTGCCCTAAGCAGCCTTCACGGAGGGTGCCGCGCTCGATCTACGAGGGCGCTCACGACATGGCGCGCCAACGCAAGATCATTGGAGGGCCGCACTTCGCGTCGGCTCCGCAAAAAGATCGAGATGCTGTTCGCGCACCTCAAGCGCATTCTCAAGCTCGACCGTTTACGTCTACGAGGCCCAAACGGCGCGCGCGACGAGTTCATCCTCGCAGCCACCGTTCAGAACCTTCGAAAGATGGCCAAGCTGATCCCGATACCCACCCCGAGGCTCGCATNGCAAGATCATTGGAGGGCCGCACTTCGCGCCGGCTCCGCAAAAAGATCGAGATGCTCGCGCACCTCAAGCGCATTCTCAAGCTCGACCGTTTACGTCTACGAGGCCCAAACGGCGCGCGCGACGAGTTCATCCTCGCAGCCACCGTTCAGAACCTTCGAAAGATGGCCAAGCTGATCCCGATACCCACCCCGAGGCTCGCATGGAGGCCGGTAGAGCGGTTCGGGCACATCGCGACGGAGCCATTACAACGAGATACTGCCGGCCTTTTTCAACGGAATCGGCCACAAGCGGAAGTCGACAGTCATTGGCGGCTGCGAACCCTTCTCTTCGACAGATTKGATTCCGTTCAAGAAGCTGTCCGCAACATTGGCGTCATCGTCGGCGAAGWACCATGTTGTATCTCGCCGATGATCTTGAAGCCGTGGCGTTKATAAAGGGAGATGTTTCGCGGATTCGAACTTTCGAGGTAGGCGGCGATGCCCTCCTCGTCGCATCGTCGAAGAGCGTGCTTCATCAACAATGTGCCGAGACCTTGGCCGATCCAGTTCGGATCGGAGGCAATGAGGGGCAGATACCAATGGGGCTCGYGGGGATGATGTTCGGCCATTCCCTGGAGCATGTGTCCRATATCATCGGCGATCTCCGGACGCAGGGATTGCGCCATGAGTGCGTCCATGGCCATTTCRTCGGGCTCGACGCCGGGCGGCAGCCACAGGGCGGCCGCGCGAGCCCCTTCTGTGATGTAAGCTGTGCCATGCTCGAATGCCCGTCCGCCAAATGCCTTGACGAAYTGAGGCATAATCCTGAGATATTCGGATGAATCGGGCCAAACCCAACGCGCCATCGGATCGGCTGCAAAGCCAAGTACAATGGTGCTGATAGTGCTTGCCTGAATGTTGGCGCCCGCAGATTTGATTTCCGAGTTTGCGCTCATGATATCGTCTCCAAGTCGTCGATGGCGTCGGCCACATTCATTCTAAGATGGAGCACAGGATAGTGGCCGGGCGCTACGGCCGCCTCTCGACGCCGTGGCTCGCGTATAGAGGATGAGTAGCATCTACGAACAATTACAGCTTCTATATCCACCAAAGCTTCCCCGGCGATAATATCGGAGGTGCCAAGATGAAGGTCATGCAGGCTTGCCTGAACGAAATCCACCACCTTGCCGTTCGCCGCATTCGCGCTCTCGCGGTCCTCAAATATCATCACGGCGACACCGACGCCGTTGCCCCATCCAGGACACAAAGGATCTGAATCCAGGCGATTCCCTCAGGATCTGACCGACGCCGCTTTTAGCGCGGAGAGCAGCATCCGCAACCGAAGGAACCTTGGTGTACTTTCGAATGAACATGTACATCGGGTCCACCCATGCGTCCGAGGTCTAGTCCGACGCATCAAAGCATATCGGGCCGCTGCTGGACTAGGGCCTACTCCCGAGATGGGGCAGGAGCGCCATTTGCAGTTTATTCGCCGGATGTCTGCTTACCCTCCAATGGCCGCCGAATCGCAGCAGTTTCCCGACACGCGCTTTGGGCCAAAAGGCGACGTTCACTCGCCTTCACTCCCCTCAGGGCTGCGCATCCACCAGCGCGCGCACCTCACAAGGATCGACTTCGCTTTGACCGTCGATGACCTCGACCTTCTCTAGTGCGTCAATCCTGTCCAGAGCGTTGCTCAGGAGATTGCCCATCACCACCAGCGACCAGTAGAGTTGTTGTGTTTCCCCCCGTGATGCAGCTTCGATTGCTCGCTTGATTTCCGCTCTCATCGCCATCAGTCGTCGTCCTCACGCGCGGGGGGGGGCTCGTCAAGTGAACAGCACGTTTCAACTGTCTTGGTCTTCAGCGTTTCAAAGCCTTCGAAAGCGTTGCCCCGGTCCACTTCTCTCAGGGGCCTGAACTGGCTAGGCGCCCCAGCGGCTCGCGGAAGCGTCCTCCTCTTGGCCATGTTTTAAGTAGCCGTTGGTGCCTCAGAACCGCGAACCGTAAGCGTCAACGTGAAGTGGGCTAGGCCGGTGTTTGGGGTTGGATCGTCGTTGACGATCATCTGCCAAGGCTGGTCCTGCCAAATACTCCCCGCTCTGCTTTCGCTCAATACTGCGCCGGCAAGCCTGATCGCTTCGAGTTTTGCCGCAGCAACGTCTGGCAGTTGCAAACCGTCCCGATCGAAGAGATCGGTTCCGTCCATGATGTGGAAGTGGAAACGAGGCAAGACACTACTCCCTTTGGGCGGGAGCGCTGTAGCGTCTCTCAGTCAGAGGCCGGCCGTGGACAATCCTCTTGATGCACACCAACTAGCATGGCAAGGCCCCCGTTCCTAACGAAAAGCGGAGTGCCTCCAGTTCCGCTTCGGGTCAAAAGCAGCTGTCGGCCCATTGGACAGGCGATGTCTGGTTTCCCTCGAACAGTGGACGTGACGATGGCCTTCACTCCATTCGCAGATCGGGGGCCAACGGTCGTCTGAGCCGGACCTGATCACATCTCCTCTCGGACGTAACGTGAGCCCCTAGCAGTCTTGAATCCACGAGGAAGCGCCCTCCGACGTTAACCCTGCCGGCAAATGATTGCCGGCGGGCCGGCGGCCGCCGGCAAAGTTGCCTCATTGGCGCGAAGAATTCCTGGCGGCGCTAATTTGGTGGAGGCGCGTGATGCTGAGAATGGCGTTGTTGGGCCTCGTCATCCTGCTAAGTGTGGGCGTGCTGTCCGCCATGGAGCTGACCGCTCCACCGCGTCGCGCGGTCACGATACTTCAGCCGCCTGCCGAGCAGAGCCTGACCATCCCGGCTTCCCATAGTCCGTTGCCGAAGGCCGATCGTCTCGAGGTCGCTGTCAGCGGCGCGATGCCGACAGAGGCCGTTTCGGTCGAGAATTCCGCTGCTCAGGACGTGCTTATCAGCTCACTCCCGCCAGCGCCGAACGTGCGTCAAAGAAGTAAGCCGAAGCCGGTCGCAAGCGACGAGCGTCCGAAGCCGAAACCGAAGGCAAGTGTTGTCAAGCGAACCACCAACGCTCAGCGTGCGAGGATTGCGAGCGAGACCAAGTCCTGTCGACTCAAGGCGTTCGGTGGCCTGCTCAAGGCACTGAATTTGAACGGCTGTGAGATCTGAAGGCGCCGCGAAAGCCCTCACCGATCCACCGGCACCCCCGCTCCGCGATGGTACCGGCTGGAAAAGAACACCAGCGGCGTGGTGTCGCGATGATCGCAAGCCGAGACTTCGGCGATGATCAGCGTGTGGTCGCTGACATCGACGTGGCGTGTGACCTCGCAGGCGAAATAGGCGATGCAGCCGAACAGGCGCGGCAGGCCATCCACGATCTCGTAGTCGGGGTCAGCGCCCGCGTTCGGCTGGCTGGCGAAATGCCGCGACAGGTCGCGGCCATGGTCGGGCAGAACATTCACGCAATAGCGCCCGGTCGCCGAGATCGCCCGGTGCATCCGCCCCGGCATGACCGAGACCAGCACGGTCGGCGGCGACAGGCTGACGGTGACGAAGCTGTTGGCGGTCATGCCGCAGATGCGGCCGTGCTCGTCCAGCGCGGTCAGCACCGCGACGCCGGTCGCAAAGCGCGAGGCGGCCTCGCGGAACGAAGCAGGATTGGCGCGCTGCATCTCAGTTTCCGCCCGCATCGATCCTCACGCGATCGCCCTGACCGGCTCCGGCGGCGCCGACATGCGTTCGATCCAGGCCTGGATGCGCTGCGGCGTCGAGATGCGGTCCCACTGCCGGTCGGGGTAGTTGAAATTCTCGGTGAACTCGTTCGCCAGCGCCGGATTCTGGCTCATCGCGCCGATCAGCATGCCCAGCGCTTCGCTCGGCGGCTGCAGCATCACGTTGGTCCAGCGCGAGGCCGCGAGCACACGGTCCTGCCGCTTCAGATCGATCTTCTCGCACAGTCGCGCATCGAGCGCGTCCGCATTGACGATCTCCTCGCCGAGGACGAAGGCCGCATAGGAGGCGACATTGGCGCCCTGACCCATCATGGGATCGACGACCGCATGGACGTCGCCGAGCGCGATCGCGCATTTGCCGCCGTCGAATTCCACCACCGTGTTGCGCACGGTCGGGACCACGCCGCCTTGCAGGAGGTCCTGCGGCTGCGCGAGATCGAAGCGGGCCGTGTCGATACGGTCATAGGTCGTCGGGTGATGCTTCTCCAGCTTGCCCAGCAACACCTTCAGGAAGTGCTTCGGGTCGTCGTCGTAGCTGAGCGTCGCAAGCTCCTCCATGTCGCCGCCCGGCACGTTCTCCATCAGCAGCGCGCTGGCAATGCCGCCGAAGGTGACGGTCGGAATCACGATCATTTCACCGTGGCCGGGAGAGACCGACAGCGTGACGTTCATCGGGTCGGGCTGCCGCACGCCGGTGTAGAGCCCGACGCAGAGCCGCCGCTGCGGCTGCGAATAGGGCGTGTGCTCCGGACGGTAGGTGAAGAGCTGGCCCAGCGGGCCCTTGCCGGTCGAGACCACCAGCAGGTCGAAGCGGGCGACCAGCGGACGGATGTCGCGCTCCTCGATGCGGCGATATTCGATCCTGCCGCCGCGACTGGTGAAGTCCTGCATCAAGGCCGGAAGATAGATCCGATAGTCGACTGCACGGCTCGGCTTCGAGAAATCGCCGCGAAAGCTCAACGGCTGCGGAAAATTGAAGACATGGTCGTGGTAATAGTAATGGTCTTTCGGATCGGGCCAGTGATTGACGCCGAGATAATCCTCGCGCGCGAGCGTCACGTGGTGATGCGCGACGGTGTTGAGCAGCCGGATGTTGCGATAGTCCTCGGGCGGCCGGTCGGTGATGATGGTGGCGTCCACGCCATGTTTTTGCAGGTAAAGCGCGAGATGCAGGCCGGCGATTCCGGCGCCGACGATTCCGACGTTACGTGCCACGTGGTCTCCTCCCCTGTTTCCTTGCCCTGTGACGGCTTGTTTTGAAAAAGCCTACTCGCCGCCCGTGTTGCGCACTACGGAATATATGGGATATGATTTATTCCAGATCGGAATGAATTATGGACCGCATCGATTGCCTGCGCGCTTTCGTTCGCACCCTCGAGGCCGGCAGCTTCTCGGCCGCGGCGAAGGAGCTCGGCATCGGCCAACCCGCCATCAGCAAGCGCATCGCGATGCTGGAGAGCGAGTTCGGCACGCAGCTGTTCTCGCGCACCACGCGCACGCTCAAGCCGACGGCCGAGGCACATCGCATCTACGATCTCGCGCGGCAGATCCTCGACAATTTCGACATGGCACGGTCGAGCGTCGAAGCGGCAGCCCCTCGCCCCAGCGGCACGCTCCGGATCGGCGTGCCATCCTCGTTCGGCCGCCGCTTCATGATGCCCGTCATCGCCGAATATGTGCGGCACTATCCGGAAGTGCGGGTGGACATCCGCTTCAGCGAGCGGTTCGTCAATCTGGTGGAAGAAGGCATCGAACTGGCGCTGCGGATTGGAAAGCTGGAGGCGAGCACGCTGGTCGCCCGCCGGCTCGGCACCGTGCAGCGCTACCTGGTCGCGACGCCGACCTATCTGCACGGCCGCCCGCTGCCGCGGACGCCGGATGACCTCGGCTCGCACCAATGCATCGTCTATTCACGGCTGTCACCGGCCCAGCAATGGGCCTTCGAATCCGAGCATGGCCGTCACGTCGCGACGATCAACGGGCCCATCCATGTCGACGATGCCGATGCGATGCAGGCGGCGACGATGCATCATCTCGGCATCGCCATCCTGCCCGACTGGAATGCGGCAGAGGGCCTTCGCAGCGGCGAGCTCGAGCATGTGCTTCCTGACTACACGATCGCGGCACTGCCCCTGCATGCAGTCTATCCGGAGACGAGCTGGATGTCGTTGCGGGCCCGAAGCTTCCTGGACCTGCTGGTCGAGCGCGCCGAACATTTTACGCCGGCTCCATATCATGGCCGTGCCGCCGTTTCCGGCGGTTGACGCCGTCCTGGCCGTCATTAAATGACGCCAATGAAGAAAATCGATTTCCTCTCCTTCGGCCACTGGACGCCCTCGCCGCAATCGCAGACCCGCTCTGCCAGCGACACGCTGCTGCAGTCCATCGAGCTTGCAGTCGCGGCCGAGCAGCTCGGCGCCGACGGCGCCTATTTCCGGGTGCATCATTTCGCGCGGCAGCTCGCCTCGCCCTTTCCGCTGCTCGCCGCGGTCGGCGCCAGGACCAGCAGGATCGAGATCGGTACGGCCGTGATCGACATGCGTTACGAGAACCCGCTCTACATGGTGGAGGACGCAGGCAGCGCCGACCTCATCGCCGGCGGACGGCTGCAGCTCGGCATCAGCCGCGGCTCGCCCGAGCAGGTGATCGACGGCTGGCGCTATTTCGGCTATCGGCCGGCCGACGGCCAGAGCGATGCCGACATGGGCCGGCGCCATGCGGAGGTCTTCCTCGACCTCTTGCGGGGCGAAGGCTTTGCGGAGCCCAATCCGCAGCCGATGTTTCCGAATCCGCCGGGACTGCTGCGACTCGAGCCGCATTCGCAAGGCCTGCGCGAACGCATCTGGTGGGGCGCCGGCTCGAACGCCACCGCGGTGTGGGCGGCCAGGCTCGGCATGAACCTGCAGAGCTCGACGTTGAAGAATGACGAGACCGGCGAGGCCTTTCACGTGCAGCAGGCCGCGCAGATCCGCGCCTATCGTGCCGCGTGGAAAGAAGCCGGACACAGCCGCGAGCCGCGCGTCTCGGTCAGCCGCAGCATCTTCGCGCTGATGGACGATCGCGACCGCGCCTATTTCGGCTCGGAGCGCGGAGGCGAGGACCAGATCGGCTTCATCGACCCGCGGACACGCGCGATCTTCGGCCGGAGTTATGCGGCGGAGCCGGACGTGCTGATCGAGCAATTGCGGCAGGACGAAGCGATCGCCGAGGCCGACACGCTGCTGTTGACGATACCGAACCAGCTCGGCGTGGATTACTGCGCGCACGCGATCGAGGCGATCCTGACGCAGGTGGCGCCGGCGCTCGGATGGCGGTAGCCGCGATCGGCCGCTGTCCTTGCAAGAAATGACCGTCAGTCAAACGGCTTCACCGAAGCGTGCTTTCCGCTGAGCGGAGCCCCGGTTTCCAACGTTGTCGGGAAACCGGGGCTCTTCACATCATTGCATGTGGCCGATGAGATAGATGCCACCGCCGATGACGAGGACGGCCGGCACGGCCCAAAGAATCAGTACGGGCATTTTCCTCTCCTCCAATGCGCAGCTCCCGTCGAGTAAACGGGAAAAAATGGCAAACGTTCCGCTCTCGCTCGGAACGGCGAAGCCGATGGCGAGTTCATCGCAGCGCCGCATGCCGCGGCGAGGGAGAATGCGATGAAGAAGCTCATGCTGATTTCGGCCGCCGCTTTGCTCGTGTCGACGAGCGCGATGGCACAAACCACCGTGACGACGACGACCGGCGCGGGACACGGCGCCACCGTGCAGATCGAGCCGGAGTATCGCACCCGGATCCGGTCCTACGTCACCGAGCACAAGATCCGCCCGGTCGAGACGCGCGAGAAGATCGTGGTCGGCTCGCCGGTGCCGCGCGACGTCGAGCTCGCGGCCGTTCCGAGCGATTGGGGTCCCTCGCTCACCAAGTATCGCTACGTCTACTCGGGCAGCCGCGTGATGCTGGTCGATCCCCAGACCCGCATGGTCGTTCAGGAGGTGGAATGATCCTAATGCGCGGCGGGCCTCGAGCAGCCCGCCGCGCATTCGTCCCGGCTTCATGTCACGGTCGTGCCGATTTCCGCGTCGTTCACATTGTGCTGCTTGAAGGCAGTTTCGCGGTGGCGCTGCCGTGCCCACCGGATCGCTGCTTGCCGTTGCTTGGCGGTCATGCCGCCGGCCGGTTGATCGATCGCACCAGCATTCGCATCCACTCCGCACGGACGTTGCCTGAGAGGATCGTCTTCGCGCCTCCTCTCGTAGATGATGGGGCGCACATCCGCGAGCTGCCGGTGCCGCTGCGCGGCAACGCAGCACGCTCATTCATTGCGGGTGAACCGTGGATGAATGAAGCAGTGCGGCTCGCGCCTCGCGGAACTGCGTCTCGACAATATCGACGCGTCACCGCGTCCGGCATGAGGAACGATTGCTCGATTGCCACTTTATCCCGAGCCTGATTGGCGCGTTTGTTTTTTTGGAAACCCACTGGAGGAACGGATATGAGGATACTGAAGCTATCTGCGGCTGCGGCCGCGCTGTTGGCCGGCACCGCACTTGCCGTTGCGCAATCGAGCTCGACGGTCGGCACCGGCGGCTCGTCCGCGGGCGGCGGCACCAGCAACTCGACCGTTGGCACCGGCGGCTCCTCTGCCGGCGGCAGCGGCTCCGGTTCTGCTTCGACGCTCGGCACCGGCGGCTCATCGGCCGGCGGCGGCACCAGCAGCTCGACGGTCGGTACCGGTGGTTCGGCGGCGGGCACCGGCTCGGGCAGCGGCTCGGCTTCGACGCTCGGGACCGGCGGCTCCTCGGCTGGCGGCGGCAAGAGCTCATCCAGCGTCGGCACCGGCGGCTCCGCGGCGGGCTCGGGGTCGAACTCCGCGTCGACGGTTGGTACCGGCGGCTCGTCAGCCGGTGACGGCAAGAGCGGCTCGACAGTCGGCGCCGCAGGCTCCTCTGCCGGTCATGCCAGCGACAAGGGCATGGAGAAGGGCAAGGGCCATAACAAGGACGAGTGGAAGAAGGACAAGAACTAGTCCGATCCCGGGAGCGGCTGCGTGCCGCTCCCTTCGTCCATGTTGAGGAGGAGACGCAATGAACAGATCAATCGTTGCGATCACGGCGCTGGCTCTGATGAGCGGCGCCGCATCGGCAGAAGCCATGGAAAAGACCGGCAAGACGGCATCCGGCGAGACCTGCAAGGTCACGGTCGAGAAGCATGCCGACGGCAGCATCACCGCGGCCGGCTCGTCGCGTTCGGGCACGACCGGATCCACCTCGTCGAGCGGCTCGCTGTCGAGCTCGAGCTCGGCCGGCGGATCGTCGGTGAATGTGCAGGCCGGCGGCGGCAGCGTATCGAGCTCCTCGTCGACGGCGGGCGGGCCTGGCTCCACCAGCGCCAGCACCATCACCGTCAACGGCTGCACGATCTCGACCTCGTCACCTTAACTTCGTAGAGGATTGAAACATGAGAACTCTGCTTACGACATCGGCGGTCGCAGTTCTGCTCGCTGCCGCTTCACCCGTGGTGGCGCAGACCAGCATCACCGGCGGAAGCGGCGGATCGGCGGCAGCAGGCGGCACTTCGGCCTCGACGGTTGGTACTGGCGGCACGTCCACGTCAGGCACCGGCCGTACCGGCTCGTCGATCGCGGCCGGCGGAAGCGCCGCTGCAGCGAGCGGCAAGACCCAGACCGGCGTCAGCATGAACAAGGGCAATGGCCCCGTGCTCAACTCCAACGCCCGCGCACAGGCTCATGACGGCGGCACCTTCAGCCGCTCGCACACGCGCACCAAGGTCAAGGCCGGTGAACAAGTCGGCTCGACCACCAAGACGATGTCGCACGTACCGGGCTCAAAGCCGACCATGTCGAGAACGACGACGACCGCGCGCTAGGACCTCGCGACCTGCTGCCCGAGCTGCTCGGGCAGCACCTTTCCGCGATTCGTTCTAGTCGGCACGCAGGCTGCGGCTGATCCGCGTGACGACGGCGTCCCAGCGCCGCTTCTCGGCCGCGGGATAATTGATCAGCACGCAGTGCACATAGCCCCGAGAAAAGTTGCAGCGGTTGTACCAGATCTTGTCGCGCTTGACGCTGGAGACCACGAAGAAGCTCGGCGTAATGCGCTTGTAGATAATTCCGGACGGCGGATTCTTGCCGGCCAGGAATGCGGCCGGCGAAAGCCTGGACCTGTTGGAGATGGCCTGTACGGTGAGATCGGCTCTGCCGTCGGACGTGCGAAACTGCAGGCCATAGCCGTCGGGCTTGCCGACGATGTCGGTGAAGACCGAAGCGGGAATGTCGACCGATGTTCCGGTCTCGGCGATCCGGTAGGTTGTCCAGCTTTCCGCCCGCGCTCCGGACAGGCTGGCAAGCAGCACGATGGTCGCCGCAGCCGTGGTCTTCATGGTCCGCCTCATCAGTTGCGCGGCATCAGTTGCAGCTCCATCAAGGCGATCCGTTGCAGGTCGGCGACGTTGCGTTCGCCGGCACTTGCGGTGCGCAGGATGGATTCGGCGAGGGCGTTGACGTGCGACGAATGCACGGGTTCCGGCAGGCTCGCGACGGCAGCTTCCAGGGCTCGCGTCATGATCTCGATCACCTCGGGAGAGAATTCGGCGTTGGAAAAGTTCTTCATCGCGCAAAACCGGTCGCCTTGTGCGGGACCGCAAGGTCAACGCCGGGAAAAACTCGACGTTCCTGCGGCCCGGCGACACACCGGTACGCTATGTCACGGGCTGGTAGCCGGTGAGCTGGGCAAGCGCGGCATCCTCGACGGCAACGGTCCGCATCCTCACATCGCTGCCGATGACGAGGCCAGCGAGCGAGAGCATCAGCCCGAGCGCGAGCGGCGCAAACAAGGCCTCTTCCTGAAACAATCCGTTGAGCAGAACGACCATGACGCCGAAGCCGGCGAGCCCCTGCGTCAGATATCCAGACGAGGCGTAGAGGCGCCAGGCCTTGAGGGCCACCGTGAAATAGAACGCGAGCGGCACGAAGGCGGCAATGCCCATCTGGTACAACAGGACGCCGACCGCACTCTCGACCGCGCCATCGATCGTCCCGGCCGCCTGCGCGGCACTCCAGTCGATCGAGAAATAGCTCTCCGAGAGATTGCCGCCGACGCCGAGACCCCGGCCGAACGGATTCTCCAGGAATCCGTTCAGGCCGCCCATCAGGCCGATGACGTGATAGTCGCCGATCTGCAGGCCGATCCGGATCGCGACGACTGCGAATGCGATCAGGCCCAGGAGGCCGAGCAACAGCGTCACCACGGCGCCGAGCAGACGGGTCGATATCCAGCCCGCGACTACGAAGACCACGACGATGAGCGCTCCCTTCACGCTGCAGAAGACCAGCAGGGGCAATGCAGCGAGGGCAAGGAGCGGCCGGCCCACCGAGAACAGGAACAGGCCGAGAAAGCCGATCCCGTAGGCGAAGCTGATCGGGTGCATGTTCGGGCCGTGAATGCGCAGCATCTTCGACAGGCCGAATCCTTCGAGCAGCGGCGTGTTCAGGAAGTCGAAGCTGAAACGGTCCTTGAGGTCGACGGGCACGTTTCCGGTGGCGCGCATCTGGGCTTCCCAAACCCCCGAATGGGTCGCCTTGAGCTCGTCGAAGCCCCAGAAGGTGTAGCCATTGGTGATGGCGAGCCAGACATCGCGGAATGCGAGCTCCACGTAACCGCACAGCATGAGGATGACGGCGAGCGTCGCCAGGAACGGCGTGATCCGCACCTCATAGGTCGCAGCCGTGAGGAGCGACAATTGAAACAGAAACAGCGGAAGCACGATGTTGCGCAGATAGACCGCGGCCGCCTGTCCGGTCTGGCCGAAGCCGATCGCGAAGTACAGCGACACCACCGCCAGGGTGACGACGCCGAAGCGCATGATCCGGTTCACTTCGGCCGACTGATTCCTCTGGCCGAGCAGGTAGAGGGCGAACGTGGCGAGCCACATGACGGAGCAGACGAGAAAATTGTAGCCCTTGATGAAGTCGAGATCGGACGGAAGCGGGACCAGCGGCGACAGGATCGAGACGAACATGTTCTGGAAGAACAGGACGAAGATCGCGATGGCCGGCGCATAGGTCGGCACGCTGACGACAATCGCGATGCCGACGAGGACCTCGACCGTGATGGCGAGGGCCGGATTGGCCAGGTGCAGAACCGGAGCAAAGCCGATCGTTGCCGTGGCGATGCAGAAGGTCGGAACCAGCTCCCGCCAGGCCGGCGGCGCTGTCGCGGCCTGCACGCTCCGACCATCCGGTGAGTTGCGGGCACTCATCGATCATCCTTTGACATCGCGCGGGGCACGATAGCGGGGCGAAGCGTAAGGATCCGTTAACGATAGCGCCGTGCGGCGGGAGCGCGGGGCGTGCCGAGCAGCGCCCGCATCACGTCGGGATCGGGCCTGCCCGTTTGGCTGTCGACCAGGCCGAAGCCCTGCGCCAGCTCCCAATGCGCCCAGCCCCAGCAATGGTCGCGGGCATAGGCTGTGACCTCCGCCAGCCAGCGAAGCCGGCTCTCCCTGGGCGCGCCGGCTTTCAACACGCCGAACTCGTTGACGATGATCGGCCGTGAGAATTGCTGCTGCCAGGCGAGGGCGGGCGCGAGCCAGCGATCGGCGCCCGGCTTGTCCTTGGCGGCGGCAATCGCCGTGTCGAGCATGGCGAGCGCCTTGGTCGCATTCCTGTCCTGCAAGTCCTGGCGAAGCGCCTGCACGGCCGGATCGTCGGCCCTGATCGGATAAGGCAGGTCGCGGATGTCGTGCAGCGGATCGTGCGCGTCCCAATGGCCCTGATGGGTGAACACCATCGGATCGTAGAAATGGATGGCGTAGACGATGTTCGGGTCGGCCAGCGGACGAAATCGGGGCAGCGAATCCGCACGCTGCCAGTTGACCGGGCCGATGATGAGCGTGGTGGCCGGCAGCAATCGCCGGACGAACGCGGCAAGCGCCTCGACCTCCCTTTGCCACCTGTCCGCCTCGATATCCGGCTCGTTGAGCAGCTCGGCGAAGATGCGATCGGGCGGAAAAGACCGGATGACCTGCGCCAGAGCACTCCAGGCCTCCTGCAGCTCGTGCACCGCCGCGTCCGGATCATCCTTGTGCAGGCGGTTGAAGCGCTCTCCCGGATGAAGATCGACGGAGGTGGAATAGCCCAGCGATGTGAGCTGCTTCAACGCGTTGTCGAGCACGCGCAGCGTCTCGTCGCGGTCGGCCTTCGCCGCGAAACGCGGCATCACGCGTTCGGCCGGCACGGGCAAGCGGACATGGCCCATTCCCGCCTTGCGCAGCTGCTGCAGCAAGGCGCGGCTGGGCGGCGCGCCGTTGATCCAGCCGTCGGCATTGAAGCCGCGAGACAGCGCGGCAAGCCGCTCGGGCGCAACCGTCGAGGGCAAGGGCACGCAATCGTCGGCGGAGACCGGCCGGCTCAATGAAATCGACAGCAACACCGCCGCGAACAGCAGGCGACCGCAAGATGTCATTGTCAAACCGCAAGACCCAATGCGCCGCCCTCGGGCTGAGGCGCCGCTGAGCCCGCAGGGACGTGATTGACGACGATGCCGGTCGGCACGCCAGCACATTTCGACAGCGACGCGGTTACCCTGCGCATCGCGGCCGAACCGAGCTCGCCGGCGCGCGCGACCAGGACGATGACGTCCGCATGGGCGGCCAGGGCGATGGCGTCGGGCTGCAAGGCGAGATCGCTGGCGTGCACGACGATCAGGTCGAACTCCGAGCGGATGTCGTCCTCGGGCGCCGCATCCGGCTTTCGGCCGGCACTCAGAAGCTCGTCGATGGATTGAAGTCCCGCCGTGGTCGAACCGTCGTGCCATTCGGTCACCGGGGGCTGGCTGCCTGCGAATTCCGGCTGGAGCCGGATCAGCACGCTCATCATGCCGCGCTTCACCGCGGCGCGGTTGAGAGAGCGGGCAACGGTATTGCCGCCGGCGCTCTTGCCAACCGACAGCACCAGCGCGACCTTGCAGCCGCGTACCGGCAAACGGTCGATGCGTTCGAGCAGCGGCTGCAGATGCGGGGCGAGATCGGGCTCGCCCGCGGCGGCGACAGGTCGCTGCCAGACCGTGTTGGTCCCGGCTGCGGACGCCAGCTCGGGAATCCGGACCCAGACCGGAAGGCTGGGCATCGCCTCGGTCTGGCGCACGGCTGCGGCCGGAGGATGAACTTCCTGACCTGCGTCCTCCGCTTCCACGGGAGCAGGAGCCTGCACGGTCGCGGGCTTGTCGGCGGACACGCTCGTCATCACCGCAACGGCAGCGGTGGACGTCAGGAGCGAGCCGATCGCCAATGCTGCGAGCAACAAGGCAAGCGGCGGGCGCGTCGAACGCAGCGGCGGAATGGCGGGCGAGGCGATCTTGGTCTGGGACGCCTGCAGCTGACGCTGCTCGTTGGTGGTCTTGAAGCGCGACAGGAACTGCTCGTAGATGTTCCTGTTGGCATCGGCATCGCGCTGCAGCTCCTGCAGCTTCACCAGCGCCTGGCCGTCGACCAGCATCTTGGTCTCGACCGCCTTGAGCTGCTTCTCCAGCGCGTTCTGCTGCTCACGCTGGGCCTCATATTCGGACTTGGCCGTCTCGATATTCTTCTTCCGCTCGATCTCGATCTGCCGGTTGATGTCCGCCAGCTGGCTGTAGGAGATCGCGAGGTCGGGATGGCGGTCGCCATACACCGCCTTCTTCTGGGCGATCTGGTCATTCAGGGCCGAGCGCTGCGCGCGCAGCATGCTGAGCAGATCCTGCTTCACAGGCCCTTCGACATTGGCCTTGACGTCGCGTTGCACCTGGTCGTAGCGCGCCTTGGCCTCCTCGGTGCGCGCACGAGCGGCCGAGACCTGCTGGGTCAGATCGGTCACGCGCAATTGCTGCGTCGTGGATTCCTTGCCGGCATTGACGATGTTGTGCTCGAGCCGGAAGGCGGCGACCGCATCTTCCGATGCCCGCAGGCGCTCGCTCAGCGTCTTCAGCCGGTCCTTCAGCCAGTCGGCGGCCTCGTCCGTCGCCTCGGTGCGAACGCGGCCCTGGCTGGCAACGAACGCCTCGGCGATGGCGTTGGCATAGTAGGCGGCCCGGTCCGGCCGATTCGACGTGAAGGAAATCGCAATGACGTAGGTGAGCCCGCGCCGGGTGATCTCGAGGCGGTTGCGGAATCTTTCGAGCAGGCGCGTCATGTCGGTATGACCGCCCGCGATATCCTCATCGTCAGCGATCTTGAGCCGTTCGATCAGGGGGCGGAGGAAGCCGTCGGATTTGGCGATCTCGATCTGGCTCTGAAGCGCCGCCGCATCCTGGCCGATGCCCGGCAGCACCTCCTGATCCGAGGTCACGCGCAGCTCGCGGGGATCGAGCACGACCAGAGCCGTCGCGGCGTAGCGGACCGGAAGAATCATCAGAACGACGACGCCGAGGGCGAACAGCGCCGCGGCCAGCGTCAAAATGCGCCGGCCATTCTCGCGCAGAAAGACGAGTGTGCCGGAGACGGTCAGCGATCCCTTGATCAGCGCCGGCCCGGTGCCGCCCGGCGCCGGGGTCACAGCCCGCGGCGCTTCCCACGAAGCCGCTTGCTCCGTCGGGGCGATGCTTCGCGGAGATGCGCGGCTACCGAACGCCATGGGGTTGGACTCGAAATCAACTGACTGTCATAGCTCAAAGGCTTGTTACACCGTAAATATCCATGGTTAACCGGCGGTTACGGCCGCAGCAGGAAGCTATCATGGAGCGCCGCCCGGCCATGCCGGTGGCGGCGGCAGTTCGGCGGACCGGAAGGAGACGGCTTGCGCAAGCCCTCGCGCGGATCGCATCTTGCGTGCGACCCAGCCTCTCCCGCAGGGAGAGCTGACAACTCAGCTGATGTTCAGGAGTATCCGTCCCGACGTGCCGCTGCGCATCAAGTCGAGCGCGTCGTTGATGTCATCGAGCGCGAACTCGTGGGTGACGATGCCGCGGTAGCTCACCTTTCCGGCATCGCTCAGGCGAACAAGGCGCGGGATATCGCGTGCAGGCTGGCACTGGCCGCCTTCGGAGCCCTTCAGCACCTTCTCGAAGTGCAATGGCAGGGTGTAGATTTCGGCCTTCTCGCGGGGAACGCCGACCAGGATGCAGCGGCCTTTCTTGGCCGTGATCTCGTAGGCGAGCTCGATCAGATTCTTGACGCCGGTGGTCTCGACGACCTTGTCGGGTCCGTCGGCACCAGTGATGGACCGAACCTCGGCGGCCACATCCTTCGCCCCTTCGGAGTTGATGGTGTGGGTGGCGCCGAAATCCTTTGCCATCGCCAGCTTGTTGTCGAGGCGGTCGACCGCAATGACCGGATGGGCGCCGACCATCGCGGCGAATTGCACGATGTTCAAGCCGACGCCGCCGACGCCGAACACGACCACAGCTTCGCCGATGGCGATTTGCGCATCGTTGTTGACGACGCCGAGCGCGGTCGTCACGGCGCAGCCGAGCAGCGGCGCGCTGGTGCGATCGATCGAGGCGGGAACGGGCGTGACGCGGTTTTCCGACACCACGGCATATTCATTGAAGGTGGTGACCCAGCCCGCGTTGAGCCGCTTGCCGCGCCAGGAATAGACCGGCGTGTTGGACTGGATGCCCTTGCCCGGCCGCCAATGCATGACGACGGTGTCGCCCTGCTTGCAGGAGACGACGCCGGGTCCGGTTTCGACGATCGTTGCCAGCGCCTCGTGGCCCAAAAGGTGCGGCAGGAACTTGTCGACGCCCTTGACGGCATCGATCTCGTTGATCTGCGCGCCGCATATGCTCGACGTGTGGACGTGCGCGAGCACCTGGCCGTGCTCGAGCGTCTCGGGCAAATTGAACTCGTCGACGATCAGCGGCTTGCCGGACTCGACGAGAATGGCCGCCTTGGCAGTCTTGATGTCCATCGCTCGCGCCCGGTCACTCGAAATAGATGAATTCGTAATCGCCGGTGTAGCCGAGCTTGCCGTACAGCCAGATCCATTCCGAGGTGTGCAGGATCGACTCCGCCGTCAACGCCCAGCATTCGAGATTGTGCAGCTCGGCGACGTTGCGGTAGCCCTCGACCATGACGTATTTGTTCTTGCCAACCCGCTCGATTTCCTTGAGCGCCGCCTCGAGCTCGTAGAGCCGGAGATTGTGCAGCGTTCCGAGCGAGATGACGAGATCGAAGCTGTCGTCGCCGTAGGGATAGATGTCCTGGGCGCGATAATTGAAGAGGTACGGCTTCACCTGCTCGTGGGCATTGGCGAGACCGTGCTTGGAAATGTCGAAGCCGACGACCTTCAGGCCCGGCAGGATCTTCTGCATCTCGTACAGCAAGAAGCCCTTGCCGCAGCCGACGTCGAGCACACTGGACCCATCCTTCAGGCCGTAGGTCTCGATCAGCGCCTTCGCGACCGGGGCCCAGCGCCCCTCGATGAAGCGGTAGCCGCCGTAGCCGAAACGGCGGTCGCCATCCCAATAATCGGCCTCGTATTCCCGCGCCTTCAGCGAGCAGCCGATCTTGTCGTCATTCATGCGAGCCATGTAGTCGCGCTTGGTCGCGGTATGCAGCGGCGTCACAATATTCAGAAGTCGTCCCATCGAGCCCTCGGATTTCATCACGCGCTGAAGTTGTCTTGACTGGCCTGGGGAGCCTCGCACGTGACTGCGACTCGCCCTAGCATTTGTGGCGGAGATGCTCATTGTTTCAGATCAATGATGTGGAAACCGTGCGACAGCGCCGGCTTCGGGCGGCACAAGTCCCGTCGCCGGCGTCCACTGAAGCCGCATGGAACGGGAATGCGCGGGACAGCGTTCGGCTCGCAGGGAGTCCCGCCATGCCGACCAAACCGACCATCGCCCGCATCTGGCGCGGCCGCACCCGCCGCGATCTGGCCGACGCCTACCAGGCCTATCTGCAGGCCGAGGGCATTCCGCCGCTGCTCGAGACCGCACTTGGGGTGCAACAATTGCGCGAGGACCGCGACGCGGAGACCTGGTTCACGACCATCTCTGATTGGGCGGACATCGCCGCGATGACGGCCTTCACCAGGGGCGAGCCGACCAAGGTCCATCATCTCCCGCGCGACCCGGAATTCCTGATCGAGCTGCCTGAGCGCATCGAGATCCACCACATTCTGATCGACGAACAGGGCCTGCGGTGAAGGGCTGATGCTCACATTGTTCCACCTGCATCTTACGACCGGTTTCATTATCTGCGGACGTCTGACGCTCGCCCGGCGCCGGAGGAACGGAGCGGGCGAGCCGCCGTTACTCATGCATCCTCACCAATAGGGAAGCCCGACATGACCATTCGTAGAACTTTCATTGCTCTCGCGGCCGCTGGAGCGATGCTCTCGACGGCTGCCTCACCCGGGCTTGCGGCGCCTTTGCCGATCGGAAATCCGGGCGCCGAATCCGGCGTGCAGCAGGTGCAGTACCGGCATGGACATGGCTACCGGTACGGGCACCATCACCGCCGTCACGGCACCGGCGCTGCCGTCCTCGGCGGCCTCGCTGCGGGCGCGATCATCGGCGGTGCAATCGCCAACAGCCAGGCTCAGTCCAATGCCGCCTCCTACTGTGCGCAGCGCTATCGCTCCTACGATCCCGGCTCGGGAACCTACCTAGGCCGCGACGGTCTCCGCCATCCGTGCCCATGACGCACGCATGAGCCTGCGGCAGCCCTCGCGTCCGCGAGAGGCTGCCGACATTCATCACGCGGCCAGCGTGTCTTGATTCCACGCTCTCTTGCGTTGTACGTTCGGGCCATGATGTTCATCACCACATTCTTCCCGCTGATCTGAACGACAGAACGTCGTTCCGGCGCAGCTGCGCCAATCAGATCAAACGGCTGCGCTCAATGCGGCGGCCAAACGGAGAATGTGCAATGTCGCAGACCGAAGAGGCTGGCCTGACGCCTGGTCAGGTCCAGAATTTCATCGCCGACGGTTTCGTCAAGATCGAGAACGCCTTCAGCGCCGAGCTTGCAAAGCAATGCAGGGACGCGCTGTGGGCGGATATCGGCCTGTCGCCGGACCGTCCCGAGCAGTGGACCCGCCCCGTGGTCCGGGTGGGATCCAAGGCGTCACCCCCATTCATCGAAGCTGCGAATGTGGCGTCGCTCCACAGAGCCTACGATCAACTCGTGGGCGAAGGGCGTTGGCTTGCGCCCAGAGGGCTTGGAACGTTTCCGATCCGCTTTCCGTCGACGGAATCCCCCGGTGATGACGGCTGGCATGTGGACATGAGTTTTGGCACCGCCGATCCGGACTTCATGGAATGGCGCGCCAATGTCAAAAGCAGCGGCCGTGCGCTGCTGATGCTCTTCCTGCTCTCGGATGTCGGCGCCGATGATGCGCCAACGCGGATCCGGAAAGGCTCGCATGCCACGATCGCGCGGGAGCTGCTGCCCCATGGCGACGCAGGTGCAACCCTCCGGCAGCTCGCTTCCGAGAACTGGGCATCGACGAAAGATTGCAAGATCGAGCTGGCGACGGGGGCGGCAGGCAGCGTCTATCTGTGCCACCCGTTCCTTGTCCATGCCGCGCAACCGCACCGAGGGACACGGCCGCGCTTCATGGCACAACCGCCGCTGCTGCCGAAAGGCGAGTTCGATCCGGCATTGCCACCGTCGCCGGTCCAGATCGCGATCCGGCAGGCCTGCGGGCTGACGGTGTAGGTGGCGGCATCAGGGACGGAACGGCGGGAGGTTGACGCTGATCTGCGGCGGCGGAAATGCGTCAGTCAGCCCGCCCCCTTACAGCTTTCCACGTCTGTCACCGCCCCTGATATTCGGCCCAGCAATCCGCCGTTTCGTAGACCCGGACCGCCGATAGCTGCGGAAGGCTCGGCTGCAATCGATCCCAGATCCAGACCGCGATGTTCTCGGCGGTCGGGTTCTCGAGTCCTTCGACTTCGTTGAGGCAGTGATGGTCCAGCGCGCCCATGATGTCGGCGAAGCATTTTTCGATGTCGAAGAAGTCCGCGACGAAGCCGGTGTGCGGGTCCACCGGACCGTCCAGCTGGACCTCGACCCGATAGGAATGACCATGCAGCCGGCTGCACCGGTGTGTCTCGGGCACGTTTGGCAGCCGATGCGCCGCCTCGAACTTGAACGCCTGCGATATCCTCATCCAGCTCCCCACACGGCGTGGCCAACCGGTCTCGGGCCGGGCTGGCGACCAGATGCTGCCTTGTCCTGACCTTCCGCCGAAGAATGGCGCGCCACTCAGAACAAAACTACGAATTTATATGTAATTGAAGTCGCAGTCTAATTCTACTCTTCTTGAGCGCACCAGTTGCTTAGGGGGGACGCCTTTCGTCCGTCGGGAGTTCGAGTCGGGGCGCGCTACCGCCTTTCCTCACCCCGGCGGAGCCAATGATACATCAACCAATCTTCTGCGCAGGCAGCTCGTCGAAAGCTGCTTCACGTGTTCAGCGAGAGGAAGGGGATAGTCGTGAGCAGGTCATGCGAAGCAGGTGGTATCAATCTTGGCCATTGAAGCAGGTGGTATCAATCTTGGCCTTTATCGGCACGTCCGCGCGGCTGCGGCGCGGCGATGGCTGATCTGAGGTCGTTCTCTTTGGCTCCGAACCCAAAATGGTGTCCAGGAAAGGATTGGGGCCAAATCCATCGAATTGCAGCAAAAACAACTACTTATTAAGTCCGCTCGTTTATCGTTTGTACCACTGGGCTGTGCTTCTGTCGACACTGCTCAGATCGCCACGCCGCGCGCTCTGCTAAGCGGGGCCGACCAGCAGACAGTCCCCGGTAGTCTAGACGAATGCGCCCCTATGCTCCGTTAGCACGGGATCGACGCCCAGCGGATCGCTCCGCGGGCCGCCAAAGTGCCGACTTCATCGCCGCCATGAGGCGGACCAGAAGAGCCGGGAATTGCCGTTCCGTACGCACGCCAGCCACTGATGACCAGTGTTTTTCCTATCCCGGCTCAAACCATAATTTGCGAACCTTGCGGCCTTAGCAAACCTGCAGCGAGGGAGATGGTTTTTATCCAAATCCGCCTGGTTCGCGCCATGTATTGCGACTGGTCTGCTCTCATGAGCGGACCAGTTCCTGATCCACGCGGAAGGACAGCTAAGGGCCAATAGCCGATTTTCACTCGCGTCCACTCCTCTCAGGACAGAGAAGCGGACTCCTCCAATTTCGGCCAGGGTACGAAGGGATGGCTTCCGAGAAACAGCGATGGAAGCGGCTGCCGCAACAGCGCCTCCGAAAGGGCTAACTGATTGCGCCCTCGGGCAATCATCTCTGCTTCGAATGATGCAACGAGGCGCCGGCGATTGATATGGTCGGTCATGATCTTGAGCGTGCCCAACACAGCGCGTCTCCCTCGAGTAGCAGGCGGGAGCGCGAACATCTCTCAGGCACCGACGCCTACGGGCAGAGCCTCAGCCGGTGACAGAGGGAAACTAACACAGATTAATTTGGTTCCACAGCCGTTTGGCGTCACGGCTGGCGGTTGCCGCGACGAGCCTTGCTTTCCGCCCGCTCCATGGCACTTTCGAGGACAGCGCGCCTGAGCTCCGATCGCTCAAATCCGCACTCTTCAACGAGCAGATGGCGCTCGCGCTGGAGTGCCTGGCTATCTGCAATGGCGCGTCTGGCGCGATCTGCGAGTTCGTCCACGCCGCAGAGCGTGCGCCTATTGCAGCGCATCTCCAATAACTTGAATTAGCAATTCTCCCTCAGGCGAGGCCCACCACTCGTTGGGAAATGGCTCCAGCGGAATCTCGACTTGGTTGTCGTTCGCAGGGTGCGGGAGCGGAATACGGCCAGTACGCGATAGCAGGCTCCCGCTCATCCCAGTAGCGGCGAAAAGACAGCGCGATTGCCTTCCATGACAGGCGTTGTTGGACTGGTGGGCGCTCCCCGCTAGAGCAGATGAGTCTCCGTTGACGGCGCCGGCTCTTCAGCTCCATATTGTCGAAAGTAGGTTGTCGAGCTCTTGAGAAGCCGGATGACGCTGTCGGATCGCGTGAAGTCGACTATGGAAGTCGTGTTGGAAGAGACGTGCCGTGAGCTTCCGAACGGCGGTGACCATGAGAGCCGGAAGGTCATTGCTGAACAGCTTCTTGCAGTTGCCGAAGCGGGGCACACCACCCTGGAGGAGCTGCGGGCTGCTGCGCTGCGTGTATTCCCCAGCGCAGCAAAGATCACTCGACAATAGAAGCCATTGGAGACGGCTTGTGGCTTCGGTGCTGCTTGTTGAGGATGAAGCACTCATCCAGATGATGATAGCCGACGTGCTCGCAGAGCTGGGCCACACCGTTGTGGCCGAAGCCAGTGATCTGGCCACCGCCCTGGAGCTCGCCAACAACGCCAATATGATTGCGCTGTGGTGGATGTTTTGCTTGGCCGCACTAGCAGGTCGCGGCGGTCCTCGCCGAGCGTAAGATCCCGTTCGCCTTTGCGAGTGGCTACGGGGCTGACGGAATGCCGGACGGATTTCAGGATCGCCCGCTTCTCACCAAACCTTTTCAGATAGATCAGCTCGAACGCTGTAAAGCCAGGCTTGTGGATCGAGGGTGAATGCGGAACGGCTAGCAAACAAGGACGTTGCGAAAGTACCTTTGAAGTTGGGGTCATTCGCGATGCCGCGCTATTGCCTCAATGTTACTCACGAACACACGGAGGTTGATCGCATCGGCGAGGAATTGCCGGACAAGCACGCGGCGTGGAAAGAAGCGACCGTAGTGGCGGGGCAGACGCTGCAGGGTATTGATGGAAAGCTGGTGCCCGGCAGGAATGGCGGATGGAGGTCTGACGAGTTTCAAAACACTCCCTTTATCCTGCACATCAACGCCGAGAAGCCGGACTGATGGATCGAGCGACCTGGTGGTGGAATGAAGTGCTTGATCCGTGGCGGGCTTAGGAACGCGATAGAAGCGTCCGCAACTTTTCATTCAATTGGTCTATGGAGAAGGGCTTACCAATCGCGGGGGCACCCTTGAACTCCTCGTCGAGGGGGGGTGCCCCGTAGCCCGTGCTGAATAGGAACGGAATCCCCCGCTCGCGTAAGACGCGAGCCACCGGGAAAACAAGCTCTCCAGCCAAGTTGACATCCAGAAGGGCCAGATCGAATGAGCCGGTCGTCGCCAACTCGCATGCCGTATTGAGATGAGCCGCAGAGGCAACAACCTTAAGGCCCAATTCCTCCAGCATGTCTTCGATCATAAGGGCGACCAAGCCCTCGTCCTCGACGAGGAGAACCCTGGCGGCCGATACTTCAGACATTGGTGGACGTGACCCTAATGGGAAACTTCATGCGGCAGCGCGTACCCTCCGCCTCGAACACCAGGTCGAACTCGCCGGCGAGATCATGTTCGACGCAACGCTCCATCAGCCGCGTGCCGAACCCGCGCCGCTTAGGTGGCGCAACCGGGGGACCTCCGCGTTCGCTCCATTCGCATGCTAACATGAATTGAGCCCGTTCGCCGTCGACGACCCTCCAGACGAGCGACACGGATCCACCCGGTACAGATAGGGAGCCGTACTTTGCCGCGTTCGTCAAAAGCTCGTTGAGCACCATGGTGACGCTTAGCGCCGTGCGCGCGTCTAGATGGACGTTCGGCCCGCCCGTGACAACCCGACCGCCGGAGACCGGCGCGACGATATCGTGGACCATTTGCTCGAACGGGGCATCTTGCCAATTTCGTCTTGTCAGAAGGTCATGGGCACGCGCGAGGGCCAACAGCCGTCCTGTAAAAGTCGGCAGAAATTCCTGCAGATCGGCAGCATGGCGGGCGGTCTGGCTCGCGAGGGACTGTACAGTGGCAAGCGTATTTTTGACACGGTGGTTCAGCTCGTCGATGAGCACCTTCTGGGCATTCTCTGCCAGCTTACGCTCACTGATGTCGACGAGCATGTTGATGGCGCCGACCAAGTTTCCGTCCGCGTCGCGCAGCGGCGTCGGATAAGGAATGAAAGGCACGCGTTTGCCGTCCGGACGCTCGGCAATGGCCTCCGCCCCGCGAACCGAGCGATTTTCACGCAGCGCGACAGCCATTGGACATTCATCGTGCGGCAGAGGCGAACCGTCGGGCCAATAGAGTTTCCAGGTTACGCACCATTCATCGCCAGGCTGGGGGGTTCTACCCGCCATCTCGACCGCGGCGCGATTGAAGAAATTGATCCGGCCCTCTGCATCGGTGGTGTAGATCGCCGCGGGCAGAGCCTCAAGGAGATCGCGCATGCGCTGCTCGCCTTCACGCAGTCGATCCTCCAGCTGCTTTGTGGCGGTGACGTCCTGGGCAACACGCACGCCATAGAGGAAGCGACCACTCGGGTCGCGCACCGACGAACTCGATATATCGAGATGGCGTACCGAGCCGTCGGGCCGCAGAGCACGCTTGCGGATCGTGTAGTTCTCGACCTCGCCGCGCACCTGAGCTGCATAGAGTTCGGCGTCCTTTGCCCGGTCATCCGGATCGGT
Source organism: Bradyrhizobium sp. Leaf396 (assembly GCF_001424605.1). Classification (NCBI taxonomy): domain Bacteria; kingdom Pseudomonadati; phylum Pseudomonadota; class Alphaproteobacteria; order Hyphomicrobiales; family Nitrobacteraceae; genus Bradyrhizobium; species Bradyrhizobium sp. Leaf396. The sequence goes on along the minus strand of NZ_LMQJ01000036.1, from coordinate 2,489 downwards.
GTAGTCGAGGAACGTCATTCTGAGCAATTCATCGCGTGAGCGCCCAGTTATTCCACAAAGTGCATCGTTCACCCGCAAGAAGCGGCCGCTCTCGTCTGCCTCCGATATGCCGACGATTGCAGCCTCGTACGTTGCCGCAAGTCGGGCATCACTGGCCTGCCGTGCTTCGTTGGCAGCCTGCAATTCCGTGACGTCGAGGGTGAAGCAACGTGTGTTGACGAACTTGCCGTCGACAAATCGGCTGTTTGACGTAATCAGTACATGCTTCACCGAGCCGTCGCGCGCCCGCAACCGCGCGGGATAACGTTCGAGCGGCTGGCCGCAGGAAAGGCGCTGAAGGATGTCGCCGATCACGGGAGCGTCCGCATGAAACTCCGCGATGTGACGGCCAATGTACTCCTCTGGGCTGTACCCGAGCAGAGCCAGCTCGGCTCTGTTTGCACGAAGGATGATGCCTTCGCCGCTGACGATATGAAGACCGACCGCGCTGTTCTCGAAGAAGTCCTCCAGGTCCCGCGTTTTCTGTCGAACCTCTTCTTCGATCCGCTTTCGTTCAGTGATGTCTTGAAAGCAGTTGATGGCGCCCTGGATGACGCCCGAGTGGTCGCGCAACGCTCGGATGTTGACCAGGGCCGTAAAGCGAGAGCCGTCCGGCCGCGCCATGATGACTTCGGCGTTGCGCGTGGGCGTTCCAGCCCGAACCGCCGTGGCCATGGGACAATCGCTGTGGGCCAGCGGACTTCCGTCGAGAAGGTAGAGTTGGTGCGAACCGCAGAATCGTTCCTTTCTGGCAGGGTTGGGGGTCCTGCCCCACAATTGCACCGCCTCGGTGTTGTAGGCGACCAGCAATCCCTCGGCATCGCAAAGGTAAACCGCCCCAGGAATGGCATCCAGCGCGGCTTGGCCGGCTGCCACCAGCGCCTCGAACTCCGTCGGTTGACGACGGGAGGAGAGCGGAAATTCCTCGACATTGGACATAGGGTAAGCTCTCGGGGCGAGAGGAGGCCCAACGCCGGGCCGCTGTTCGGGAGGAGATTGGCAGACACCCCCGTTGGCCAGCCAACAAGCCAGAACGCCTAAGAACGTCGATGGTTCCCTTCTACCTCAACGGCTGGGCGATGGGTAGGCACCCACTGAAGCTTTGACCATCGACCCTCGGTCTTGAGGGCAGGCTGTGAGTTCCAATGCTCGTTCCGCGGAGGAACCTAAGTCGAACGTCGCGCGTTGGATGTCAAGACTGCCAGGCGGGGGAGTTCGGGGAGATTCCGTTATGCGGCGCCGCATCAAGCAATCCATTCCTTTTAGTCAGCGGCTCGCGGATGAAGCTGCAAAATTTCGGAAAGCCGCTGAAGAGTTGCCGCCCGGCACTACACGAGAGCTGCTGATGAAGCGGGTTAGGCAGGCTGAAGCCGCACTGCAAATCAATGACTGGCTGGCCACGCCCGGCTCAGCGCCACCCTCTGCGCTTGAGCAACTCAACGCGAGAACGACGCGCGACATCCCATGAAGCTGCACGGTGGTGACCTCAAGGGACCGGAATGTGACTACGCAGCGAAAGTCGTCGCATCCCGGCGCTGGAATGAGTCAGGCCGATGCGGATAAGCGCGTCGAAGACGTCCTGACTCCAGTGAAGGCTGATATTGATACCGCGCGCAAGGCAATAGCGTCTCTTGCCTTCTGGCTGACTGCAGCACTGCCTCGCGGCGACGAGGGCGGCAGTCTCCGTGATAGTACCCGGCATCTGCGGCATTGAAATCAAGGAAGATACCGCGCCCATTCTGCTTTGGCTGATCGGAATCCCGATCCCCCTGAGAGCTGCATCCAAACGAGAGAATTGCGTCGTCAGGGCGGCTGGTTGTGCGGAAGCGGAGTTGGTCACTTCTCGTCGAGTATCTTCCGGACTTTCTCGGCCAATGCCCGAAAGGTAAACGGCTTGCTGATGAGATTGACGCCGGCAACGAGGCGGCCGTCGTGGACTATTGCATTGCGCGTGTAGCCTGTTGTGAATAGAACCTTGGTCGCGGGATGCAGCCTCTTTGCGTGATCAGCAATGTTTTTGCCGTGAAGCCTATCCGGCAGAACAACATCGGTAAAAAGCAGATCAATGGACCGAGAGGATTCAAGAAGAGCTAGAGCTGACGCCGCATCGGCCGCTTCAAACACTTGGTATCCGAGGTCACGGAGAACTCCGCAGGAATACGCCCGCAAGTCGTCATGGCTTCGACAACCAATATAGCTTCGTTGCCACCTAACATTGTTACAGTCGGTGAAAGGCGGTTTACCTGCTTATCGGCGGCGTCGGTCTGGGATCGAGGAAGATAGATCTTAACCGCTGTGCCATGACCCAATTCACTATAGATCCTGATGTGCCCTCCCGTTTGTCGGACGAAGTGGTCTGAGCCCCTCGCTTCATCCAGCAATGGAAAGAGTCCCGGTTGAATATGAGCCCAAGGGGCTCGGTGAAGCAACGGGGCGGGGCGCGGAGCCCT
>NZ_LMQJ01000035.1:0-29073 GCF_001424605.1 Bradyrhizobium sp. Leaf396 | reverse complement strand
CCCCGCCGCCTCGCGCTTGTACTCTTCAGTAAACGACCGACGTGCACGTTCCATTCAACACCTCCAGGCTCAACGAGCCTACTACAGGTGTCCACTCATTCGGAGGAAGTTCACGCAGCGGAATGTGAGACGGGGTGGGGTGACAGACCCTCCCCGAGTGATCCCCCTGTCGTGTGCGCGCAGCGCTTCGTCGATCCGGTGAGACTACCGTTGTGGCCTCACCCCGCCCCGCGCTCCGCGCGGACGCCCCTCCCCCTCAAGCGGAGAGTCAGGAACACCAGACTAGGACCAACGCCGCCGAAATGCTACATGCCTCGCCGGGCAAGACGGGGCGGCATGACGTTTACTTCGTATCAGTTCGGCGTCTTCGTCGCCGTCGTGTTCGGCGCCTATTACCTGCCGCCTTTGCGCCGTTTCCAGGTGCAGCTGCTCGTGGCCGCCAGCGTGTTCTTCTACGGCTTCGGCCAACCCGAACTCCTGCCGCTGCTGCTCGTCGCGGTGCTCGGAACGCATATCTGCCTGGTGCTCGCGTTCGAGAACCGAACCGTCTGGATGCCGGCCGGCATCGTCTTCAATCTCGGCCTGCTGGCGTTCTTCAAGTACAAGCTCCTGTTCGTCGATGCCGGTGCCGCCGCTCTGACCGGCGTCGCGCCGCTCGATTTCCTGCTGCGGCTGCCGCTGCCGATCGGCATCTCGTTCTTCGTGTTCCACAACATCAGCCTGCTGGTCGATCTGACGCGCGAGAAGCGCACCGTGCCCCTGCGCGACGTCTTCCTCTACATCATCTTCTTCCCGCAGCTGGTGTCCGGACCGATCACGCGCGCGGCCCAGTTCATGCCGCAGATCGTGCCCAAGCGGATCAACGACGTCGCCTTCGTCGAGGCCGCGAAATGGATTCTCGTCGGCTACTTCTTCAAGCTGTATGTGGCGAACAATCTCAACGAGATGACGTCCTACATGGACTTCCCTCTCTACGAGACGCTGCGCACGCAGGACCGCTGGCTGCTCGTATTCCTCTACAGCTACCAGATTTACGCCGACTTCTTCGGCTACTCCGCGATCGCGCTCGGCCTCGGTCTCTTGTTCGGCTACCGCCTGCCCGTGAACTTCAACCTGCCCTACATCTCGACATCGTTCTCGGAGTTCTGGACGCGCTGGCATATCTCCCTGTCGACCTGGCTCAGGACCTATCTGTACATTCCCCTCGGCGGCAACCGGCATGGCGTGGGGCGCACCTATCTCAACCTGATGATCGTGATGACGCTGGGCGGGCTCTGGCATGGCGCGAGCCTGAGCTACGCGCTGTGGGGCATGGCGCACGGGCTGCTGCTCGTGATCGAGCGGCCGTTCCTGAAGCTTATCGGCAACCAAAGCCCTGCGGTGCGCGTGATCCGGATGGGAATCGTCTTCTTCTGCGTCACGATGCTCTGGATCTTCTTCAAGCTGCCGAATTTCGATCACGCGCTCGGCTACCTCCAGGGGATGTTCATCGCGACCGACGCCCCCAATCCGCCAAAACTGTTCACCAACCTTGCCCTGCTCTACGCCTTGCCGGTGATCATCCAGCATATCGGCATCGGCGCGCTCGTCGACGGCCGGTTGCGGCGATGGGAGCCATATCTCTATGGTGCGCTCGCGGCGCTCGCTTACCTCGAGGCGGGGCCCGACAGCGCGTTCATCTACTTCCAGTTCTGACATGCGGCAGGAACCGACGCTTTCGTGGATGGTCAAGTGTGCTTGCGTCGCGGCGGCGCTGCTGCTCGCCTGCGGCCTCGCCACCGCGCGCTTCGGCTCGGCGCTGCAACAGCCGGCCGTCATCACCCGCGACGGCAGCCTCGTCACCCTCAACCGCTACGTGCGGGAGCCCACGCCTGACATCGTGCTGGTCGGCAGCTCGGTGACGTGGCGTCTCAAGGAGGAGTATTTCTCGCTGCCCCGCGTCCGCAATCTGGCGCTGGCCGGAGGCTCGCCGGTGACCGGGCTCGAGATCGTCGCCGGGCAGGCAAGCCTGCCCAGGGTCGTCCTGATCGAGACGAACATCCTTTCGCGCGAGGCCGACCGCGCGCTGACCGAGGCATTCTCAGGCGGCGCGCGCGCGGACGCGCTGCTGCTACGTCCGGTGCGAACGGCGGTCGCGGCCTATGAAACCTGGAATCACGCCGCCCGCGATGCCGTCCAGGCCCGCGCCGGGCACGATCGCCTGCTCAGCCAGCCACCTGATACATTCGACAGCAAGATCTATCTCGACCGCGCGCGGGAGCAGATGAACGACGGTGATCCGACCGCGCCGGCACGCGCGAATGCGGTCCGCATCCGACGAGTCATCGACGATCTGCAACGGCGCGGCAGCCAGGTCTTCCTCATGCACGTCCCCTTCGCACCGGAGATCGAGGACACGCGCCTGGTTCGAACGACACGGGAGATCGCCAGCGAAGCCTTCCCGGATCGCGCGCTTTGGCTGCGGGTCGAGCCGCCGATGGGCGAACTGCGCTGGGCCGACGGCGTGCATCTCGATGAACGATCGGCCTTGATCGTCGTCCGCGTCATGGAAAGTATACTGGCCGCGCGAGACGGCACGCGCCGTTGATAGAGGCCCCCTGCGGCTGGAGCCCTGCCCGTTCCGCTACAATCGGAACGAGGCTCTGGATTCTTGCTTTGTCGCGTTCTCTCGACGCGAGCCTGTATCCGCTTCGCTCGAAAGCGCTCCAAGGCTGAATGGCTCCAGCTCGTATCGATTGCCGCGGGTCGTTCACCTCTGCCGCTTGCGGGAGAGGGAGTGCACCTCCGCCGCTGCATCGATCAACCCTCATCCCGTCATGTTTTAGACCGCCGCCGTCGTCACGCCGCCGTCGATGACGATGGTCTGGCCGGTCATGAAGCTCGAGGCGTCGGAAGCGAGATAGGCGACGGCCCCGGCGATCTCGTCGGGTTCGCCGATGCGGCGGAGCGGGGTGGTGGCGGTGCGGCGCTTCAAATTGGCTTCGTCCTCCCACAGCGCGCGGGCGAAATCAGTCTTGACGAGGCCGGGGGCGATGCAGTTGACGCGGACACCCTTCGGTCCCCATTCGCCGGCGAGCGAGCGGCACAGCGCGAAATCGGCAGCCTTGGAGATGCCGTAGGCGCCGATCACGGTGGAGCCGCGCAAGCCGCCGATCGAGGAGATGATGATCACCGAGCCGTTGCCGCGCTCGGCCATTTGCGGGATCGCCAGCGCGGAGAGCCAGATGTTGCTCTTGACGTTCGAGCCCATGATCTTGTCGAAGGCTTCGTCTGTGATGTCGAGCAGCGGGCCGTAATACGGGTTCACCGCGGCGTTGCAGACGAGGATGTCGATCTTGCCGTAATGCTTGGTCGCGCCCGCGATCAACGCCTCGACCTCGTTCTTGCGCGCGATGTTGCAGGGGATGACGATGGCGTCGCCGCCGGCCGCATTGATGCCGTCGGCGACCTCCTTGCAGGCATCCGCCTTGCGCGAGGAGACCACGACCTTGGCGCCGAGCCTGGCGAGCAGTTCGGCCGACGAGCGGCCGATGCCGCGGCTGGAGCCGGTGACGACGGCGACCTTGCCGGTGAGATCGAACGGGGTGTTTTTCATTTGTTATTGCCTCGCTGCGCCAACGGCGCCGTCATTGCGAGGAGCGAAGCGACGAAGCAAGCCAGCGATGTCGCCGTGGAGACAGTCTGGATTGCTTCGCTTCGCTCGCAATGACGGCGGAGCTATCAGATCAACCCGCCCGCGTCCGCGACGCGGCGCTGGTGGTAGTCGGTGTCGCCGAAGCTGTTCTCGATCATGGTGAGGCGCTTGAAGTAGTGGCCGATTCTGGCCTCCATGGTCATGCCGATGCCGCCGTGGAGCTGGATCGATTGCTGGCCGACGAACTTGGCCGACTTGCCGATCTGCACCTTGGCCGCGGCGATGGCGTTCGTGCGCTCCTTGGCGTCCTCGAAATCGCCCGCCATGGTCGCGAACATCGACATCGAGCGGGCCTGCTCGGCGGCGACGAACATGTCGGACGCGCGATGCTGGAGGCTCTGGAACGAGCCGATCGCAACGCCGAACTGCTTGCGGGTCTTGATGTACTCGACCGTGGTCTTCAGCGACTCGTCCATCAGGCCGACCGCTTCGGCGCACAGCGCGATGCGGGCCTCATCCACCACGCGCTCGATCAGCGCGAGCGAGTCCTCGGGATTGCCGAGAACGGCGTCCGCACCGACCTCGACGCCGGTGAAGGTGATGTCGGCAGCGTGCAGACCGTCCTGGGTGGGATAGCCCTTTCTGCCGACGCCCTTGGCATTGCCGGGCACAAGGAACACGCCGATGCCGCTTCTGTCGCGGCGGTCACCCTTGGTGCGCGCGGTGACGACGAGCGTGTCGGCGCTCTCGCCGTTGAGCACGACGAACTTCTCGCCGTCGATCACCCAGCCGTCGCCCTTCTTCTTCGCCGTCGTCGAGACGTCGAACAGGTCGTAGCGCGAGTTCTTCTCGAGCTGGGCGAAGGCGAGCGTCTTGCTGCCGTCGATGATCCCGGGCACGTGCGCCGCCTTCTGCGCGTCGCTGCCGGCATGGCGCAGGAAGCCGCCGCCGATCACGACCGTGGCGAGATAGGGCTCCAGCACCAGGGCCTTGCCGAGCGCCTCCATCACGATCATGGTCTCGACACCGCCGCCGCCGAAGCCGCCATCGGCCTCCGCGAAGGGCAGGCCGAGCAGGCCCTGCTCGGCGAGCTTGAGCCAGACGGCCTTGCTCCAGCCGCCCTTCTCCTTCATGTACTTCTTGCGCTGCTCGAAATCGTAGGAATCGGTCAGCAGGCCGTCGATGCTTTCCTTGAGAAGCCGCTGCTCCTCGTTCAGATCAAAATCCATGTTTCTCTACTCTCCCGGTATCTGATTTCGTCATGCCCGGCCTTGAGCCGGGCATCCACGTTTCGTGCCGCTGGGCGTGGAGGCCGGGTCAAGCCCGGCCATGACGGCGCGTGCGTGGCGGTGATATGCAATCACAGCCCCAGCACCGCCTTGGCGATGATGTTGCGCTGGATCTCGTTGGAGCCGCCGTAGATCGAGACCTTGCGGTTGTTGAAGTAGCTCGGCGCGATCTGGGCGGTCCAGTCCATGGCTTCGTTCGAGCCGTCGTCGCCGTGCACGTCGTATGGCGCGGCGAACGGGCCGATCACTTCCATCAGCAGCTCGGTGGTGGTCTGCTGGATCTCCGAGCCCTTGATCTTCAGCACCGAGGAGGCCGGATTGGGCTTGCCCTTGCCGTGCTTGCCTTCGTCGGCGACGACGCGGAGCTGGGTCAGCTCGAGCGCCTTCAGCTCGATCTCGCAGGCCGCGAGCTTCTCGCGGAAGGCAGGATCCTGGATGATCGGCTTGCCGCCGGCCTCGACCTTCGACGCCAGATCCTTGATGCGGCGGATGCGCTCCTTGGAGACGCCGACGCGGGCGATGCCGGTGCGCTCGTTGCCCAGCAGGAACTTGGCGTAGTCCCAGCCCTTGTTCTCTTCGCCGATCAGGTTCTCGATGGGCACCTCGACGTCGTCGAAGAAGACCTCGTTGACCTCATGGCCGCCGTCGATGGTCTGGATCGGGCGCACGGTGACGCCCTTGGACTTCATCGAGAACACGATGAAGGAGATGCCCATCTGCTTCTTGGCGTTGTTGTCGGTGCGGCAGAGGCAGAAGATCATGTCGGCGTGCTGGGCCAGCGTGGTCCAGGTCTTCTGGCCGTTGATGATCCACTTGTCGCCGCGGCGCTCGGCCTTGGTCTTGAGCGAAGCGAGGTCGGAGCCGGAGCCGGGCTCGGAGAAGCCCTGGCACCACCAATCGTCGACATTGGCGATGCGCGGCAGATACTTCTTCTTCTGCTCCTCGTTGCCGAAGGTGTAGATGACCGGCCCGACCATGCTGACGCCGAAAGCGAGCGGCTGCGGCGCGGGATGGGCCTGGAGCTCCTCGTTGAAGATGTAGTGCTGCACGGCCGTCCACCCGGTGCCGCCATATTCCTTCGGCCAATGGCTGACGCCCCAGCCCTTCTTGTTGAGGATGCGCCACCACGTCACCATCTCGTCCTTCGACAGATGACGGCCCTCGACCATCTTGCGCCGCGTCTCCGGCGGCACGTTGTCGCGGAAGAACTGCCGCACTTCCTCGCGAAACGCCTGCTCTTCTTTCGTGAATGCGAGATCCATCGGATCCTCCTGTGAAACGTTATTCCCTATTCGTCATTCCGGGGCGCGCGCAGCGCGAACCCGGAATCCGGAGATCGTGGCTCGAGGTTCCGGGTTCATTCGCTGACGCGAATGCCCGGAGCGACGGAGCCCACTACTGCAGCACCTCGAACAGCCCCGCCGCGCCCATGCCGCCGCCGACGCACATGGTGACGACCGCGTACTTGGCCTTGCGGCGGCGGCCTTCGATCAGGGCATGGCCGGTGAGGCGCGCGCCCGACATGCCGTAGGGGTGGCCGACCGAGATCGCGCCGCCGTCGACGTTGATCTTGTCCGGGTCGATGCCGAGCTTGTCGCGGCAATACAGCACCTGCACCGCGAAGGCTTCGTTCAATTCCCAGAGACCGATGTCGTCCACGGTGAGACCGTGGCGCTTGAGCAGGCGCGGCACGGCGAAGACCGGGCCGATGCCCATCTCGTCCGGCTCGCAGCCCGCGGAGACGAAGCCGCGGAAGATGCCGAGCGGCTTGAGGCCGCGCTTCGAGGCTTCCTTGTCGCTCATGATCACGCTGGCGCTGGCGCCGTCGGAGAGCTGGCTGGCATTGCCGGCGGTGATGGTGAAGCCTTCGCCGCGCACGGGCTTGAGGCCGGCGAGGCCTTCGATGGTGGTCTCGGGGCGCGGACCTTCGTCCTGCGACAGCGTGATCTCCTTCATCGACACGGCGCCGCTGGCCTTGTCGGTGACCGCCATCTGCGTGGTGATCGGCGCGATCTCGTCCTTGAACCTGCCGCCCTGCTGCGCAGCGGCCGTGCGGCGCTGGCTCTCCAGCGAATATTCGTCCTGGCGTTCGCGCGAGATGCCGTAGCGCTTGGCGACGACCTCGGCGGTGTCGATCATGGGCATGTAGACCTCGCCCTTGATCTTGAGCAGCGCCGGATCCTGGGCGTGGAAGCCGTTCATCTTGTCGTTCTGCACGAGGCTGATCGACTCGCCGCCGCCGCCGACCGCGATCTCGACGCCGTCGAAGATCACCGAGCGCGCGGCGAGCGCGATCGCCTGCAGGCCCGAGGCGCATTGCCGGTCGATCGTGGTGCCCGCGACGGTGACGGGCAGGCCGGCGCGGAGCAGCGCCTTGCGGGCGATGTTGCCGCCGGTCGCGCCCTGCTGGAGCGCTGCGCCCATCACGACGTCCTCGACCTCCTTCGGATCGATCTTGGCACGTGCGACGGCTTCGCCGATGGCGTGGCCGAGCAGGGTCGCGCCCTCGGTGGCATTGAGCGCGCCGCGATAGGCCTTGCCGATCGGGGTGCGGGCGGTGGAAACGATGACGGCGTCTGTCAAGAACGAACTCCTGATGCGGTTTTGCTGGATTGTGATGGTTTCTGCTGCTGGCGCAATTCGTGCCGCGACAATTTTCCGACCGGCGTGCGCGGCAGATCGTCGACGAACTCGACCGCCGCCGGCAGTTCGTGCTTGCCGAGCTTGCCATTGAGCTGCGCGCGCAGCTCGTCGAGCGAGAACGGCCTTGCGTCGGGCCTCAGCTTGATGAAGGCCTTTGCGGCCTCGCCCCGATACTGGTCGGGGATGCCGAGCACGATGACCTCGTGCACGCCGGGAATGGTGTAGATCGCCTGCTCGATCATCTGCGGATAAACGTTGAAGCCGCCGGAGATGATCATGTCCTTCTTGCGGTCGACGAGGAAGAAATAGCCGTCTTCATCCATGTAGCCGATGTCGCCGGTGAGGAAGCGGCCGTCGATGAACGCGTCCGCCGATCCTTCCGGCTTGTTCCAGTAGCCCCTGGTGACGTTCGGCCCCTTGATGCGGATCTCGCCGACTTCGCCTGGCGGCAGCACCTTTGTCGGATTGTCGAGTGCGACGACGTCGAGCTCGATGCCTGGCAGCATCAGGCCGATCGAGCCGGGCTTGTCCGGCCCCGTGGGCGGATGGCCGGTGCCGGGCGAGCAGGTCTCGGTCATGCCCCAGCCGCTCTTGAGCTTCTTGCCGACCTTGCGTTCGAAGAAGCTCGCGATCTCCACCGGCAGCGGCGCGCCGCCGGAGCCGATCGTGGCGAGGGAAGAGAAGTCGCGCTTGTCGAGGTCCGGCAGCGCGGCGATCGCGATCCACATGGTCGGCACGCCGGGAAAATACGTGGCGCGCTTGATTTCAATGTCGCGCATGACAGCTTCGACGTCGAAGCGCTGGTGCAGCGAGATCAGATGGCCGCGGCTGAGCGAGGACAGGAGCACGACGGTCAGCGCGTAGATGTGGAACAGCGGCAGCACGCAGATCACGCGTTCAATGACCTCACCGCGCGCGGCGCGCGATGGCTTGCCCCAGACGTCGTAGATCGAGACGGCGGAGGTGAGATTGCCGTGGGTCAGCATCGCGCCCTTGGGCAGGCCGGTGGTGCCGCCGGTATATTGCAGCAGCGCGACGTCGTGGGCCGTGACTTGCGGCCATTCCGCCGGCGCGGCGGCGCCCTCGACGAAGGCCTTGAAGGTCACGATGCGGGGATCATCGGGGATCGCCGCCTGCGGCGTGCCGATCCTGCCCCAATGATCGTCCTCGCAGACGACGAGACGATCGATCAGCCCCTTCTCCAGGAATTTCAGCGCGGTCGGCAGCAGCGCCTGGAGGTTCGAGGTGACGAGCAGGCGCGAGCCTGAATCGGAGACCTTGTGGGTCAGCGCGATCTCGCCGTCGAGCGGCGACAGATGCGCGACGCGGGCGCCGGCCTTGAGCGCGCCGAAGAAATTGACGGGATGGTCCGGCGTGTTGCCGAGGAACAGCGCGACGGAAGAGTTCTTGCCGCAACCGGCGCGCAGGAACGCCGCAGCCGCGCGCTCGGCCATCGCGGCAAGCTCGGCATAGGTGATCGGACGATCGCGGAATTCCAGCGCGGTGCGCGGGCCGTACTCGGCGGCAGCTTTCGACAAGAGGTCAGGGAGCGTGCCCTGGACGATTGCGTCGTCCCAACGCACGCCCTCGGGGTAAAACTGTTCGCCGGGATGGGTCATTCTCTGCATCACAATCGGTCGTCATTCCGGGGCGATGCGAAGCATCAAACCCGGAATCCATCAGGCAGCGCACGCAAAGGCGAAATGGATTCCAGGCCCGGCCCTGCGGGCCACCTCCGTTGCGCAATGGCGCAACGGAGAATGACGCCGAGAGTGCAAGCCCCCATCACGCCGCCTTCGATGTCGCCGCCAGCGAGGCGAAGGTCTTGCCCTCCGCCGCGAGCTTCTTCAGCAGCGGCGCAGGCTCGAGGCTGGGGTCGTTGGTCTCCTTGGCGTAGAACGACAGGCGATCGGCGATGTGCTTGAGGCCGACGCTGTCTGCCCAGAACATCGGGCCACCGCGGTAGATCGGCCAGCCATAGCCGTAGAGCCAGACCACGTCGATGTCGGACGGGCGCGCGGCGATGCCCTCTTCGAGGATCTTCGCGCCCTCGTTGATCATCGGATACATCATGCGCTCGAGGATCTCCTCGTCGCTGACGACGCGCTTCTTGCGCCCGAGGCGCAGCAGCGTCTCGTCGATCAGCTTCTCGACCTCGGGGTCGGGCAGCGGCGCGCGAGAGCCGGCTTCGTACTTGTAGTAGCCCTTGCCGGTCTTCTGGCCGAAACGGCCGGCTTCGCACAGCGCGTCCGCGATCTCCGACTTGATCCCGCGGTCCTTGCGCGAGCGCCAGCCGATGTCGAGTCCGGCGAGATCGCCCATCGCGAACGGGCCCATCGGCATGCCGAACTTGGTGACGACGGCGTCGACCTGCTGCGGCAGCGCGCCTTCAAACAGCAGCTTCTCGGCCTGCTTGCCGCGCTGGGCGAGCATGCGGTTGCCGACGAAGCCGTCGCAGACACCGACAACGGCCGGCACCTTGGCGATCTTGCGTGCGATCGTCACCGCCGTGACGAGCGCATCCGGCGCGGTCTTGTCCGCGCGCACGATCTCGCACAGCTTCATGACGTTGGCCGGCGAGAAGAAGTGCATGCCGAGCACGTCCTGCGGACGCTTGGTCGACTTCGCGATCTCGTCGATGTTGAGATACGAGGTGTTGGAAGCGAGCACCGCGCCTTGCTTGGCGTACTGGTCGAGCTTGGCGAACACTTCCTTCTTCACCGCCATGGTCTCGAACACCGCCTCGATCACGAGGTCGGCATCGCCGACATTCTCAATGCCGACCTTGCCGTCGATCAGCGCCATGCGCTTGGCGGGTGCATCGGCCGGAATGCCGCCGCGCGCGGCGGTCGCCTCCCAGTTCTTCTGCATCACGCCCATGCCGCGCTTGAGCTGCTCCTCGCCCGTCTCGATCAGGGTGACGGGAATGCCGGCATTGGCAAAGGACATCGCAATGCCGCCGCCCATGGTGCCGGCGCCAAGGATCGCGACGCGATTGACGGGGCGCGGCTTGGTGCCTTCAGGCACCCCCGCGATCTTGTTGGCCTCGCGCTCGGCGAAGAAGGCGTAGCGCTGCGCCTTGGACTGGTCGCTGGTGACGAGCTTGAGGAAGCCCTCGCGCTCCTTCTTCAGGCCTTCGTCAAAAGGTAGGTCAATGGCGTAGCCGACGGCATCGGCTGCGGCGAACGGCGCCTCCAGGCCACGCGACTTCTTGGTCATGGCGGCGACGGCATTGGTGAAGATCGAGCGGTCGGCCTTGGCGGCCGCGAGCTTGGAATCGTCGTCGCGCAGGCGCCGCAGCGGACGCTTCTCCGCGAGAATCTTGCGCACGAAGGCTTCGCCGCCGGAGGCCGGACCTTCCACGATCTCCTCGATCAAGCCGTTCTTCAGCGCTTCCGCCGCACCGATGGGGTCGCCGCCGACGATCATCTTGACCGCGAGTTCGGGACCGACCGCACGGGGCAGGCGCTGCGTGCCCCCGGCGCCCGGCAGCAGGCCGAGCTTCACCTCGGGCAGACCGAGCTTGGCCTCCTTCACCGCGACGCGGAAATGACAGGCGAGCGCGACCTCCAGACCGCCGCCGAGGGCAGTGCCGTGGATCGCGGCAACGACCGGCTTCGGCGAATTCTCGATCTCGGACAGCACGTCGTTGAGGGCGGGCGGCTTCGGCGGCTTGCCGAATTCAGTGATGTCGGCGCCGGCAATGAAGGTGCGGCCGCCGCAGGTCAGGACGATGCCCTTGATGGCGGGATCGGCGACGGCAGCCTTGATGCACTCGAGGATGCCGCCGCGCACTGCGGCACTCAGCGCGTTGACCGGAGGGCTGTCGACCGTGACGATCCCGACTTCGTCATGACGCTCAAGCTTAACCACTTCGCTCACGGTGTCCCTCCTTGGTAGGGTTATATACTTTTGTCGATTTCGCGCTGCGGAATTTAATTCCGCATCTTGACGGCAGGGTTATTTTGAAGCACGGACGTTGTCAACGACTCCGCGCAAGAAGCAGATCAGGGATGAAGCGTACAGGAAAGAAGACTGCGACCGATCGGAATTTCGTCGTCGCGCTTTCCCGCGGACTGGATGTATTGCGCGCGTTCCACCCCAATGACGGCCTTCTCGGTAATCAGGAGATTGCGGCCCGCACCAATCTGCCCAAGCCAACCGTGTCGCGGCTGACCTACACATTGACCAAGCTCGGTTATCTGACGCCGGTTCCCCGCTTCGAGAAGTACCAGCTCGCACCGGCCGCGATGTCGCTGGGTTACGCGGCGCTGGCCAACCTCGGCGTTCGGCATTTGTCCGAGCCGTTTCGCGAGGAAGTTATGCGCGCGACCGGCGGCGCCGTCGCCGTTGGCGGCCGCGACCGTCACAGCATGATCTATTTCGGGCAGAGCCGCGGCAGTGAGACGGTCGGCGTTCAACTTGACGTCGGCTCGCGCGTGCCCATTGCAACCAGCGCGATGGGCCGCGCCTATTTCTGGGCGCTCGACGACGCGGATCGCGCCGAAGTGTCGCGCATCCTGCGCGAACATTACGGCAGCCGCTGGCCGAAGATGCGCGACGGATTGGAACGTTCCGGCGAGACTGTCGCGAAGTACGGTTTCGCGATTTCGGTCGGCGACTGGCACGACGACATCGGCGCCGCCGGGGTCGCACTCAGGCTTAATGACGGAACCGGCCCTTACGCATTCAATTGCGGCGCGCCGGCATTCCGCTTCACGGAAGAGCGTTTGATCAACGACATTGGACCGCGTCTCGTAGCGATGGTAAGGAACATCGAAGCGGCGCTCGGGGGTTTGATGCCGCATTCAAAAAAAGACATCAGCAAAAAGCTGAAATCAGGAGGGAAAGTTGCGCGTGTGGCTGAGGGGATCAGATAGCGTTTGTCATCATCGGGAGCGGTTCGCATCGCCCCATCGCTCACTGAACGACTTGAGCGAGACGAGATGACGCAGGCTCAACTCGCGCAGGGGGCATCGCCCCTGCTCGCCGTTCGCGACGTCAGCGTCGTGTTTGGCGGCATCGTCGCGCTCAACGGCGTGTCCTTCGACATGCACAAGGGCCAGATCCTCGGCTTGATCGGCCCCAACGGTGCCGGCAAGACGACGCTCTTCAATTGTCTCTCGCGACTGTATCAGCCGTCGTCCGGCGACATCCTGATGGACGGCGTGAGCATCCTGTCGCGGCCGCCGCACCGGATCGCCGAGATCGGCATCGGCCGCACGTTCCAGAACGTGGCGCTGTTTCCGAACCTGTCGGTGATGGACAACGTCCGCGTCGGCGCGCATGCGAAGACCTCCAGTGACATCATCAGCGACTCCTTGAGGCTTGCCTGGGTCCGGCGCAGCGAGACCAGCATCAACAGGAAGGTGCAGGAGATCCTCGCCTACCTCGGCCTCGAGGATGTCGCCCACACCGTCGTGTCCGGCCTGCCGTTCGGCACGCAGAAGCGCGTCGAGCTGGCGCGCGCGCTGGCAGCGGATCCGAAGATCCTGCTGCTCGACGAGCCGGCCGGCGGCCTCAACCACGAGGAAGTCTACGTGCTCGGCGACCTCATCCGCAAAATCCGCAGCGAGCGCCATATGACCGTGCTGCTGGTCGAGCATCACATGGGCCTCGTGATGTCGATCGCCGACCACGTCGTCGCGCTGAATTTCGGCAAGAAGCTCGCGGAAGGCACTCCCGCCCAGGTGCAGGCGGACCCCGACGTCATCAAGGCCTATCTCGGGAGCAAAGATCAATGACGCCACTGCTCAACGTCAAGGACCTGCGCGCCTATTACGGCCAGGTCCAGGCGCTCCACGGCCTGTCGTTCTCGCTCAACGAGGGCTCGCTGACGACGCTGCTGGGTGCCAACGGCGCCGGCAAGACCACCACGCTGCGCGCGATCTGCAACATGGTGCGTTCCACGGGCGGAGTCGAGTTCGAAGGCAAGCCGCTGAACAACCGCTCCACCGAGAGCATCGTGCGGTTCGGCATCGCCCACGTGCCGCAGGGCCGTGGCACCTTCACCAACATGACCGTCGAGGAGAACCTTCAGCTGGGGGCGATCACCCGCAAGGACAGCGCAGGCATCGTCTCCGACATCGAGCGCATGTATGCGCATTTCCCGGTCCTGAAGCAGCGCCACACCCAGCAGGCCGGCACGCTCTCCGGCGGCGAGCAGCAGATGCTCGCGGTCGCCCGCGCCCTGATGCTGCGGCCGCGGCTGATGCTGCTCGACGAGCCGTCCTTCGGCCTCGCGCCGCTCGTCGTGCGCGACCTGTTCGGCATCCTCGGGAAGATCAACCGCGAGGACAAGGTGTCGATCCTCGTGGTCGAGCAGAACGCCCAGCTCGCGCTCGAGCTCGCCGACCAGGCCTATGTGATCGAGACCGGACGCATCGTGATGTCGGGCAACGCCAAGGACATCGCGAACAACGAAGAAATCCGCAAATCCTATCTGGGTTACTGAGGGAGCCGGGGCAATGGAGCTTTTCACCAACCAGGTCCTGGCCGGCATCGCCACGGGCGCGATCTATGCCTGCATGGCCTTGGCCGTCGTCATGATCTATCAGGCCATCGACCATCTCAACTTCGCGCAAGGAGAGATGGCGATGTTCTCGACCTTCATCTCCTGGCAGCTGATGCAGTGGGGCGTATCCTATTGGGCCGCCTTCCTGATGACGCTGGCGTTCTCCTTCGTCGCCGGCATCGCGATCGAGCGCATCCTGTTCAAGCCGCTCGCGAAGGCACCGGTGCTGACCAACGTCGCGGGCTTCATCGCGCTGTTTGCAATCATCAACTCCTCGGCCGGCCTGATCTGGGACTTCACGATCAAGCAGTATCCGACCCCGTTCGGATCCGCACCGTTTCTCGGCAGCCAGCTGATCTCGACGCACCAGGCCGGCATGATCGGCGTCACCGTGGCGCTGCTGCTCGCGCTCTATTTCTTCTTCCAGTACACGCGGATCGGCCTTGCGATGCGCGCTGCCGCGTCGGTGCCTGAATCGGCCCGCCTCGTCGGCATCAACACGAGCTGGATGATCGCGCTCGGCTGGGGCATGGCGACTGCGATCGGCTCGATCGCCGGCATGCTGATCGCTCCTGTGGTGTTCCTCGAGCCCAACATGATGGGCGGCGTGCTGATCTACGGCTTCGCCGCCGCGGTGCTCGGCGGACTGAGCAGCCCGTTCGGCGCCGTGGTCGGCGGCTTCCTTGTCGGTGTTTTCGAGAACCTCGCCGGCACCTACATTCCCGGCGTCGGCAACGAGTTGAAACTCCCGATCGCGCTCGCGCTGATCGTTTCCGTCCTGGTCGTCAAACCCGCTGGCCTGTTCGGCCGGCAAATCGTCAAGCGAGTTTGATCATGAGCGCAGCAGAAGAAGCCATTGCCGAGGGCCACGAGGCGGTCGAGGCGGTTCCGAAGCGGGCCATGACGCTGGGCACCGGCACCTCGCTCGTGGTGCTTGCGGCGCTGCTGGTCGTGCCGATGTTCGTCAAGAACTTCATCATCTTCCAGATGACGATGCTCCTGATCTACGGGCTCGCCGTGCTGGCGTTGAACATCCTGACCGGCGGCTCCGGCCAGTTCTCGCTCGGGCAGAGTGCGTTCTACGCCGTCGGCGCCTACACCTCGGCGGTGCTGATGGAGCACGCCAACATCA
Organism: Bradyrhizobium sp. Leaf396; assembly: GCF_001424605.1. Taxonomy (NCBI): domain Bacteria; kingdom Pseudomonadati; phylum Pseudomonadota; class Alphaproteobacteria; order Hyphomicrobiales; family Nitrobacteraceae; genus Bradyrhizobium; species Bradyrhizobium sp. Leaf396. The sequence goes on along the minus strand of NZ_LMQJ01000035.1, from coordinate 13,861 downwards.
ACTACGCCCTGACCATTCCGGTGTCCGCCGTGATCTGCTTCGGATTCGGTTACCTGTTCGGCAAGCCGGCGCTGCGGCTGTCGGGCATCTATCTCGCGCTCGCGACCTTCGCGCTCGCGACCGCGATGCCGCAGTTGCTCAAGCTGAACTTCCTCGAGCACTGGACCGGCGGCGTGCAGGGCCTCGTCGTCACCAAGCCGGACGCGCCGTTCGGCCTGCCGATGTCGCAGGACATGTGGCTGTACTATTTCACCCTCGCGGTGACGGTCGCGATCTACATCTTCTCGGTGAACCTGCTGCGCTCCCGCTCCGGCCGCGCCTTCATGGCGATCCGCGACAACGAGATCGCGGCCTCCTCGATGGGCGTCAACGTCGCGCTCTACAAGACACTGGCGTTCGGCGTATCCGCCGGCATCACCGGCGTCGCCGGCTCGCTCGGCGCCATCGCCGTGCAATTCGTCGCGCCCGACAGCTACACCATCACGCTGGCGATCTCGCTGTTCCTCGGCATGGTCGTCGGCGGGGTCGGCTGGCTGCCCGGCTCGTTCGTCGGCGCGGCCTTCATCATCTTCGTGCCCAACATGGCGGAGAGCATCTCCAAGGGCCTCTCCGGCGCGGTGTTCGGCGTGCTGCTGTTCCTCGTCATCTATCTCGTGCCGCATGGCGCAAGGCAGGTTGCGATCTTCGGCCAGCAGCTCGTTGGCAAACTCAGAAAGAACTGAAGACTGTCACCCAGGCGTTCATTCAAGAAGGAGACCCAATTGCTTTTCGAAAAAACACTGCGAGCCGCCGCGCTTGTAACGGCAACGGCGGCCGTCACTCTCACCTCCGGCGCTGCACTCGCCCAAAAAAAATACGACACCGGCGCAAGTGATACCGAGATCAAGATCGGCAACATCATGCCGTACAGCGGTCCGGCGTCGGCCTATGGCATCATCGGCAAGACCGAAGAAGCCTATTTCAGGATGATCAACGACAAGGGCGGCATCAACGGCCGCAAGATCAATTTCGTCACCTATGACGACGGCTATTCGCCGCCCAAGGCCGTCGAGCAGGTTCGCAAGCTGGTCGAAAGCGACGAGGTGCTGGCCGTCTTCAATCCGCTCGGCACGCCCTCGAACACGGCGATTCAGAAGTACCTCAACGCCAAGAAGATCCCGCAGCTCTTCGTGGCCACCGGCGCGACCAAGTGGAACGATCCGAAGAACTTCCCCTGGACCATGGGCTGGCAGCCCTCCTACCAGAGCGAAGCGCAGATCTACGCAAAGTGGCTGATGAAGGAGAAGCCCGACGCCAAGGTCGCGATCCTCTACCAGAACGACGATTTCGGCAAAGACTACCTCAAGGGCACCAAGGACGGTCTCGGCGCCAAGGCCGCCTCCATGATCATCATGGAGGAGAGCTACGAGATTTCCGAGCCGTCGATCGACGGCCACATCGTCAAGATCAAGGCCGCCAATCCCGACGTGCTCCTGATCTACACCACGCCGAAGTTCGCGGCCCAGACCATCAAGAAGACCGCCGAGCTCAACTGGAAGCCGCTCCAGATCCTCACCAACGTGTCGATCTCGGTCGGCAGCGTGATGAAGCCGGCCGGTTTCGAGAACGCGCAGGGCGTGTTGTCGGCTGCCTATGCCAAGGACTCCACCGACCCGCAGTGGGCCAACGATCCCGGCATGAAGAGGTGGCACGAGTTCGTCGACAAGTACATGCCGGGTGCCGACAAGTCCGACACCAGCATGGTCTATGGCTACGGCGCCGCGTCGACCCTCGCCAAGGTGCTGGAAATGTGCGGTGACGATCTCACCCGCGCCAACCTCATGAAGCAGGCCGCGAGCCTGAAGGACTTCGCGCCGGACACCCTGCTGCCCGGCGTCAAGATCAACACCAACCCGACCGACTTCGCCCCGATTGCGCAGCTTCAGATGATGCGCTTCAAGGGCGAGAGGTGGGAACTGTTCGGGGAGATCATCAGCGGCGACATCGCCTCCCAGTGACACGCTGACGGAATGGTCCAATGCCAAGAGCCCCCGCGGGCGACCGCGGGGGCTTTTTGTTGACGACCGGCGTCAATCTTGTTCAATGCGACCGATCCATTCCAGGGCAGGAGAGCAATGGTCGGCGTTCGTTCCCAGGTTGCGTTCCTCTGGGTCGCTCTCGCCCTGTGCACTGCAATGAGCAGCGAGGTGCTGGCGCAGAAGAAATACGACAGCGGCGCTTCCGATACCGAGATCAAGATCGGTAACATCATGCCCTATAGCGGCCCGGCTTCCGGCTACGCCTCGATCGGCAGGACCGAGGCGGCCTATTTCAACAAAGTCAATGCCGAGGGCGGCATCAACGGCCGCAAGATCAAGTTCACCTCTTATGACGACGCCTATACGCCGCCGAAGACGGTCGAGCAGGCGCGCAAGCTGGTCGAGAGCGACGGCGTGCTCTTGATCTTCGGCTCGCTCGGCACCTCCACCAATGGCGCCATCCGCAAGTACATGAACGAGAAGAAGGTGCCGCAATTGTTCGTGGCGAGCGGCGCGTCGAAATGGAACGATCCCAAGCAATATCCCTGGACCATGGGCTGGCAGCCGAACTACGCCAGCGAGGCGCGCATCTATGCCAAGTACATCATGAAGGAGAAGCCAGGCGGAAAGATCGGCGTGCTCTACCAGAACGACGATTTCGGCAAAGACTATCTAAAGGGGTTGAAGGAGGGCCTCGGCGCCAAGGCTTCGATGATCGTGCGGGAAGAAGCCTACGACACTTCCGAGCCCGCAATCGACGAGCGGGTCGTGAAGCTGAAGGCGGCCGGCGCCGACATCTTCATCAGTTTCACCAGCCAGAAATTCGCCGCGCAGGGAATCAAGAAGGCGGCGGAGATCAACTGGCATCCGATGCACATCATCTCCAACGTCTCGGCATCGGTCGGAGGCGTGCTGGAGCCGGCCGGCGTCGAGATTTCGCAAGGCATCCTGTCGGCGACGTACATGAAGGACGGCTCCGACCCGCAGTGGAATGCCGATGAGGGCATGAAGAAGTTCTACAGTTTCCTCGCGCAGTACGAACCCAAGGCCAACAAGCTGGATGCCGGCGTGGTGTACGGCTATGCCGCCGCGCAGACCATGATGAAGGTCCTGCAGATGTGCGGCGACGATCTCACCCGCGAGAACGTCATGAGGCAGGCCGCAAGCCTGAAGGACTTCGAGCCCGATACGCTGCTGCCCGGCATCAAGATCAATACCGCGCCGGACGACTTCGCCCCGATCGAGCAGCTGCAGATGATGCGGTTCAAGGGCCGGAAATGGGAGCTGTTCGGCGATGTCATCTCGAGCGAGATCGGCCATTGAAGCCGCGCAAGGACGCAATTCGAAATAGCTAACAACCCGCAGAACAACTTTTGCGCCATTGAAGGAGGTGCGCCTCTTCTCGCGCGCCGGAATATTCGACGGCCTCACGACAAAGAAACAGCTCGCTGCGACGGCGCCGGCGGGGTGTTTTGCTTGCTGGGCGCCTGAGAAGGGTATTCAATGCGTGTCGGAGCGGCGCGCAACGATCGCTCCCAATCAAGAACACGACACATTCAAACCGACCTAGGGAGATCAAGATGCCTGCAATACGTGTGCGATTGGGGGCCTTCTCGGCTGCCCTCGTGCTGGCTGTCGCCGTTTCCACGACAGCGTCCGCCCAGAAGAAATACGACACCGGCGCATCCGACACCGAAATCAAGATCGGCAACATCATGCCCTACAGCGGACCGGCCTCCGCCTACGGCGTGATCGGCAAGACCGAGGAGGCCTTTTTCCGCAAGGTCAACGCAGAAGGCGGCGTCAACGGCCGCAAGATCAACTTCGTGACCTATGACGATGCCTATTCGCCGCCGAAGACCGTGGAGCAGGCGCGCAAGCTGGTCGAGAGCGACGAGGTGCTGCTGATCTTCAACTCGCTCGGCACGCCGCCAAACTCGGCGATCCAGAAATACATGAACCAGAAGAAGGTGCCGCAGCTGTTCGTCGCCACCGGCGCCACCAAGTGGAACGATCCGCAGAACTTCCCGTGGACGATGGGCTGGCAGCCCAACTACCAGAGCGAGACCATCATCTACGCCAAGTACATCCTGAAGAACAAGCCGGACGCCAAGATCGCGGTGCTCTACCAGAACGACGACTACGGCAAGGACTATCTGAAGGGCTTCAAGGACGGCCTCGGCGCCAAGGCGGCCTCGATGATCGTGATCGAGGACAGCTATGAGGTCTCCGAGCCGACCATCGACTCGCACATCGTGAGACTGAAGGCCACCGGCGCCGACGTGTTCATGAACATCACCACGCCGAAATTCGCGGCGCAGGCGATCAAGAAGAACGCCGAGCTCGGCTGGAAGCCGCTGCATTTCCTCAACAACGTCTCGGGCTCGATCGGCAGCGTGATCAAGCCGGCCGGCTTCGAGAACGCCCAGGGCATCATCTCGTCACAATACTTCAAGGATCCGACCGACGCGCAATGGAAGAACGATCCGGCGATGATCGCCTGGAACGAATTCCTGGATAAGTACTATCCGGAGGCGAACCGAGCCGACGCTTCGGTCATGTACGGCTACATCGTCAGCCAAGGCCTCGTTCACGTGCTCAAGGCCTGCGGTGACAATCTGACGCGCGAGAACATCATGAAGCAGGCCGCCAGCATCAAGGATTTCGAGCCGGCAGGCCTGTTGCCGGGCGTCAAGGTCAACACCTCGGCCACCGATTTCGCCCCCCTCTCGCAGCTCCAGTTGATCCGCTTCAAGGGCGAGCATTGGGAGCGATTCGGCGAGGTTCTGAGCGGCGACGTCGGCGGCTGATCTTAACCAGTCGCTAAAGATGTCGGGTCCAATCGACTAAAGACGCAGCCCCTGCGGCTTTGCCGCAGGGGTTTTCCTTGAAGCTTTCCGGCAAATCGTATTGAATTGCAGCCGCGTCGCCAAAAACAATCAAGCCAAGAAAAGGGACGCACACACCAAGAAGATTAGGGAGATTGGAATGCCTGCTGTTACCGGCAAGCTTGCGGCCGCATCATTGGCGCTCGCGCTCATTGCGACTTCGACATCAACTGCATCGGCCCAGAAGAAATACGATAGCGGCGCGACCGACACCGAGATCAAGATCGGCAACATCATGCCCTACAGCGGACCAGCCTCCGCCTATGGCATCATCGGGCGGACCGAGGCCGCCTATTTCAAGAAGATCAACGACGAGGGCGGCATCAACGGCCGCAAGATCAATTTCATCTCCTATGACGATGCGTACTCGCCGCCGAAGACGGTCGAGCAGGCCCGCAAGCTGGTCGAGAGCGACGAGGTGCTGTTCATCTTCAACTCGCTCGGCACGCCGCCGAACTCGGCGATCCAGAAATACATGAACTCGAAGAAGGTGCCGCAGCTTTTCGTCGCCACCGGCGCCACCAAGTGGAACGATCCGCAGAACTTTCCCTGGACGATGGGCTGGCAGCCCAACTACCAGAGCGAGACACAGATCTACGCCAAGTACATCCTGAAGGAGCTGCCCAACGCCAAGATCGGCGTGCTCTACCAGAACGACGATTACGGCAAGGATTACCTGAAGGGCCTGAAGGACGGCCTCGGCGCCAAGGCCGCAAGCATGATCGTGCTGGAAGAAAGCTACGAGACGTCGGAGCCGACCATCGACAATCACATCGTCAAGCTCAAGGCGACGGGCGCCGACGTCTTCATCAACATCACCACGCCGAAGTTCGCGGCGCAGGCGATCAAGAAGAATGCCGAGATCGGCTGGAAGCCGATCCACTTCCTCAACAACGTCTCCGCCTCGGTCGGAAGCGTGATCAAGCCGGCAGGGTTCGATAACGCGCAGGGCATCATCTCGGCGGCTTACTTAAAGGACACCACCGACGCGCAATGGGCCAATGATGCGGGCATGAAGGCGTTCCTCGACTTCATGACCAAATACTTCCCCGAAGGCGACAAGACCGACGGCGGCACGGTCGTCGGCTACGGCGTCGCGCAGACGCTGGTCCAGGTGCTGAAGAACTGCGGCGACGACCTCACGCGCGCGAACGTGATGAAGCAGGCCGCAAGCCTGAAGGACTTCCGTACCGAGGTGCTGCTGCCCGGCATCAAGATCAACACGTCGCCGACCGACTTCGCCCCGATCAGCTCGCTGCAGCTGCAACGCTTCAAGGGCGAGCGATGGGAGCTGTTCGGCGATGTGATCAACGCCGAAGCCGGCGGCTAGCCGGCGCCCTGAACACATGACGAGAAATCCCCTGCGCCGGCCGCGCAGGGGATTTTTGCTTGCGGGTCTCCGACCACGCGATTGCAGCGGTCCAAATGGTGCACAAGAGGCAGCTTACGCTTTGCCGCGCGATGCGGTAGGCAGATGACGACAACCTCATCGCCGCCGCTTCAGTCTGCTCAAGGCCATCGTCCATGACCGACCGCCGCCCTCTGCTCCGCGCGCTCTATGGCGCCGCCGTGGCCGCCGCCCATCCGAACACAATCCTCGCACCGCATCTGCGTGCCGCGCCCAAGGGACGCGTGATCTGTCTCGCCGCCGGCAAGGGCGCCGGTGCCATGGCCGCGGCGGCCGAGCGGCATTATCTCGACGCGCAGGGGCTGGCGCCGGAGCGGCTGGTCGGCATCGCCACCACGCGCCACGGCTATGGCGTGCCGACGCGCCGCATCCGTGTGGTCGAGGCCGGCCATCCCGTGCCCGACGAAGCCGGCCTGAAGGGCGCGGCCGATACGCTCGCACTGGCGGGCGAGGCCGGTCCTGACGATCTGCTGCTGGTGCTGCTCACCGGCGGCGGCTCGGCAAACTGGATCGCGCCGGTGGACGGCGTCAGCTTTGCGCAGAAGCAGGCGGTGAACAGGGCGCTGCTGCGGTCGGGCGCGCCGATCGGCGAGATGAACATCGTCAGGAAGCATCTGTCGCGCATCAAGGGCGGCCGTCTCGCGCGCGCCGGCAGGAACGCCGCCGAGATCGTCACGCTTGCGATCTCCGACGTGCCGCACGACGATCCTTCCGCGATCGCCTCCGGCCCCACCGTACCGGATCCGACCACGCTGGCGGATGCACGCGCCATCGTCGCGAAGTACAAGCTCGACATCGACGAGGCCGTGCGCCGCGCGCTCGACGATCCCGCCAACGAGAGCTGCAAGCCCGGCGACACGGCCTTTGCGCACGCGCATTTCGAGCTGATCGCGCGGCCCAGGCAATCGCTCGCGGCGGCTGTGAAGCTCGCACGCGAAGCCGGTTACGAGACGATCGACCTCGGTGCCGATCTCGAGGGCGAGGCGCGCGAGGTCGCCGCCGATCACGCCAGGCTGGCGCTTCAGGCCCGCGCGCAGGGCAAGCGCATCGCGATCCTCTCCGGCGGCGAGCTCACGGTGACCGTGCGCGGCAACGGGCGCGGCGGACCGAACCAGGAATACGCGCTGGCACTCGCCGGCCTGTTGCAGGACACGGCGGGCATCGCGGCGCTGGCCGGCGACACCGACGGCGCCGACGGCGGTGCCGGCAACCCCACCGACCCCGCCGGCGCATTGATAGACGCGACGACGTTCGCGAAGATGAAGGCGCAGGGGCTGCAGCCGCAGGCCTATCTCGACGACAACGACGCGACCGCGTTCTTCGAGGCGACAGGCGATCTGCTCACGCCGGGGCCGACACTGACCAACGTGAACGACATCAGGGTGATCTTGGTGGATTGAGGCGCGCCTCAATCTCACCGCGTCACTGCGAGCAACGACGGGAGGTGACAGCCCGCCTCAAAACTCGTTGGCGATCTTCGCGAGCATCCCGATCAGGGCTTCGCGGTTGGCCTGGCCGAGCAGATCGTTCAGCCGGGCCTCGTGCTTGGTGGCGACGAGCTTCTTGGCGCGGGCCAGTACGGCCTTGCCCTTGTCGGTCAAGACCAGGATGTGGGAGCGGCGGTCGTTGGTTGACCGGATCCGCGCGCAAAGGTCGCGGCTCTCCAGATTGTCGAGCATGGCCACGAAGTTCGGCCTGAGAATGCCGAGCGTGGAGGCGATCTCGGTCTGGTTACGGCCGGGATTCTTCTCGACCAGGAGCAGCACCGAAAACTGCGCCGGCGTCAGCTGGAGCGAGGCCATGCAGCGCAAGAAGTTCTCGAACACTTTGAGCTGCGCCCGCTTCAGGACGTAGCCGAGCTGCTCGGAGAGTTCGCCGAGCTGGAGGGCTTCGGCGTGGACGTCGCCCGCATCCTTGCGGCCCTTGGCGTCGGCCGCTTTTTCGGAGGACTTTTCAGCGGTTTTGGAAACGGTCATCGCCTCGTGCTCGTAATCCCGCTAAATTCCGGGACGGGTCGTTCCCCACCCTTGATGTTATATTTGATAATTGTTATGGACCATATCAAATATCGTCAGCGATTTTCAATGGCTGTGAGCGGACCGTCCACCGTAATCGCGAGGACCGGTCCGGATTAGGGGGAGCGTCCGGTCTTGAATACCACCATCATGCTGTTCCTGGTGCAGGACGGCATCACCAATGGCGCCATCTATGCGCTGCTCGGCCTGGCGCTGGTGCTGGTGTTCGCCGTCACCCGCGTGATCCTCATTCCCCAGGGCGAATTCGTCACCTACGGCGCGCTGACCTATGCCTCGCTGGCGGCCGGACAGATGCCGGGCACGGCAAAGCTCGCGCTTGCGCTGGGCATCGGCGCCTTCGCCTTCGACCTGTTCGAGGCGCGCAAGGCGCTGCATGGGCGGCTGATCGTGCGCGGCCTCATCACCAACATCGCGCTGCCGGCCATCGTGCTGGCGCTGACCCTTTACTTCGCCGCGCAGAAGCCGCCGGTGGCGATCTGCATCGCGCTTTCGCTGGTGATCGTGGCCATGATCGGCCTGTACATCTACCGCATCGCCTTCCAGCCGCTGGCGCACACCTCCGTGCTGGTGCTGCTGATTGCGTCCGTCGGCGTCCATCTTGCGCTGCAGGGGCTTGGCCTGTTGTTCTTCGGCGCCGAAGGCCAGCGCGGACCGGCCTTGCTGTCCGGCGCCTTCACCGCCGGCGCGCTGCGCTTCACCGGGCAGAGCATCACCGTCTACGCCATCACCATCGCCTTCATCGTCGGACTCTGGCTGTTCTTCGGCCTCACGCTCTACGGCAAGGCGCTGCGCGCGACTGCCGTTAACCGGCTCGGCGCGCGGCTCGCCGGCATCCGTACCACGTTGTCGGGGCAGATCGCCTTTCTGCTGGCGTCCGTCATCGGCGCACTGTCCGGCATCCTGATCGTGCCGATCACGACGCTCTATTACGACAGCGGCTTCCTGATCGGCCTGAAGGGCTTCGTCGCGGCGATCATCGGCGGCCTGGTCAGCTATCCCCTCACCGCCGTCGCGGCGCTGGTCGTCGGCATCGTCGAGGCGTTCTCGTCCTTCTATGCCTCCAACTACAAGGAGGTGATCGTCTTCATGTTGCTGATCCCCGTGCTGCTGCTGCGCTCGCTCGCCGCGCCCGCGGTCGAGGAAGAGAAGGACTGACGCGCGATGCAAGGCCGGCTTCCCATTCTCGTCTTCGCAGCGGTCATGGCGGCGATCCCGTTCATCCCGGGCATTCCCCCGTTCTGGATCGTGCTGCTCGACAATATCGGCCTTGCCGCGCTGGTCGCGATGGGCCTCGTGCTGCTGACCGGCGTCGGCGGCCTGACCTCCTTCGGGCAGGCGGCCTTTGTCGGCTTCGGCGCCTACACCACAGCGGTGCTGTCGACGGCCTACGGCGTATCGCCGTGGCTGACCCTGCCGCTGTCGCTCCTGGTCAGCGGCCTGTTCGCGGTGCTGCTCGGGCTGATCACCGTCCGCCTCTCCGGCCATTATCTGCCGCTCGGCACGATCGCCTGGGGGCTGGGTCTGTTCTATCTCTTCAGCAAGCTGGAGTTCCTGGGGAGGAACGACGGCATCTCGGCGATCCCGCCGCTGTCGATCGGCTCGCTCAAGATGCTCTCGCCCGGCTCGATCTACTACGCGATCTGGATCGCCGTGATCGTTTCGGCGCTGCTGACGATCAACCTGCTGGACTCCCGCACCGGCCGCGCCATCCGCGCGCTCAGGCGCGGCCACATTGCGGCGGAAGCCTTCGGCGTGCACACGCCGCGCGCAAAGCTCCTGGTGTTCATCCATGCCGCCGTGCTCGCCGGTCTTTCGGGCTGGCTCTATGCCCACCTGCAGCGCGCGGTGAACCCGACGCCGTTCGGCGCGCATATGGGCATCGAATATCTCTTCATCGCGGTGGTGGGCGGCGCCGGCTATGTCTGGGGCGGCGTGCTGGGCGCGGCGATCGTCGTGATCCTGAAAGAGGCGCTGCAAAGCTATCTGCCGCTGATCCTGCCCGGCTCCGGCCAGGTCGAGACCATCGTGTTCGGCATCATGCTGGTGGCGCTGCTTCAGTTCGCGCCCGGCGGCCTCTGGCCCTGGCTGATGTCGTTCTTCCCGGAGCGCACCGGTGGCAAGAAGCCCGACACCTCGCTGAAGCTGGAACATCGCGCCCGCGCGGCTGCCGAGTCCGGCGTGCTGCTCCAGGTCGAGAAAGCACGCAAGCAGTTCGGCGGCGTGGTGGCGGTCAACAACGTGTCGTTCGACGTCCAGGCCCGCGAGATCGTCGCGCTGATCGGCCCGAACGGCGCCGGCAAGAGCACCACATTCAACCTGATCACGGGCGTGCTGTCGGCAACCTCGGGCTCGATCTCGGTGCTCGGCAAGAAGGTCGACAACGCGCCGCCGCAGGAGATCGTCAAGCTCGGCATCAGCAGGACCTTCCAGCACGTCAAGCTCGTGCCCGACATGACCGTGCTGGAGAACGTCGCGATCGGCGCGCATCTGCGCGGCCATTCCGGCCCTGTCGCCTCGATGTTGCGGCTCGACCGCGCTGACGAGGCCAGGCTGCTCGCCGAAGCCGCGCGCCAGATCGAACGCGTCGGGCTCACCGAGCAGATGCATCAGCTCGCCGGCAGCCTCTCGCTCGGCCAGCAGCGCATCGTCGAGATCGCCCGCGCGCTGTGTGTGGATCCGATGTTGCTGTTGCTCGACGAGCCGGCCGCGGGCCTCCGTCACATGGAGAAGCAGCGGCTCGCAACGCTGCTGCGTGACTTGCGCGACGGCGGCATGAGCGTGCTGCTGGTCGAGCACGACATGAGCTTCGTCATGAACCTCGCCGACCGCATCGTGGTGCTCGATTTCGGCACCAAGATCGCGGAAGGCACGCCCGCCACGATCAAGACCAACCCCGAAGTGATCAAGGCCTATCTCGGAGTGGCGGCATGAGCGCACTGTTGTCCGTATCCGACGCCCACGTCGCCTATGGCAAGGTCGAAGCCGTGCGCTCGGTCTCGCTCGAGGTCGGCACCAACGAGATCGTCACGATTGTCGGCGCCAACGGCGCCGGCAAGACCACGCTGCTCTCCGCCATCATGGGCATTCTGCCGCTGAAGGGCCGCGTCGCCTTTGCCGGCCAGGATCTCGCCCAGCTCGACATCGAGGACCGCGTCGCGATGGGCCTCGGTCTCGTCCCCGAGCACCGCGAGTTGTTCGTGACGATGAATGTCGAGGACAACCTCGAGCTGGGAGCCTTCCGGATCGAGCGGAGCAAGGCCAAAGCCTCGATGGAACGCGTCTACGCGCTGTTCCCACGGCTGAAGGAGCGCCGCAAGCAGCTCGCCGGCACACTCTCCGGCGGCGAGCAGCAGATGCTCGCGATGGGCCGCGCGCTGATGGGGGAGCCGAAGCTCCTGATGCTGGACGAGCCGAGCCTCGGCCTTGCCCCGATCATCGTCGCCGACATCTTCCGGATCGTCACCGAACTGCGCGCCGCCGGCGTCTCCGTGCTGCTGGTCGAGCAGAACGCGCAGGCTGCGCTCAAGATCGCAGACCAGGCCTATGTGATGGAGCTCGGCGAGTTCGTGCTCAGCGGCAAGGCCAGCGACATCGCGGCGAACGAACGGGTGGCGGCGAGCTATCTCGGCTTCCAGCACGAAGGCGAGAGTGCAGTCTAACTCTTCTTACCCTCCCCCTCGGGGGGAGAGTAAGCGAGCCGCGTGCTTACGAAGTTGCCGCCTTCGCCCCCTTCAGCGCCGCCACCTCAGCCTCCAGCTCCGCGATCCTCGCATCTCTCGCCGCCAGCGCCGCCGCCACGTCTGCGGCATCGAACTTCTGCGGGATGTGCTGCGGGCAGTTGGTGTCCCAGGCCACGATCTTGAACAGAATTACCTGCTCGGGTCGCGCACGGTAGCCTTTCGGCATCAGCGACGTCGTGAGCGCCTCATCGTCCTCGACGATGCGCGCGTCGCCCCAGATCTTCACGCGACGGCGATGGGCGTAGTCCATCACGAAGATATACGCCCTGGGATTCTCCGACAGATTGCCTTGGGTGATGAACTGCTGGTTGCCGGCATAGTCGGCAAAGGCGAGCGTCTGCTTGTCCAACACCTTGAGAAACCCTTTCGGACCGCCGCGGTGCTGGATATAGGGCTGGCCGTCCGCCGCGGCCGTTGCGAAATAGATGCTGTTGGCGTCCGCCAGAAAGGCTGCGAGGTTATCGTCGACCTCGGTGCGCCAGCCGCGCTGCTCGCTGCGAGCATAGGCTTCGCGCGAGCCTTTTCGCGCCTGGATTGCCTTCACCGCCGGTGAGAAGGCGATGTCACTCGCAAAGGCGTGGGCTGCTGTCGTCATCGGAACGTCTCCTGAAATTCCGGCGCATTCCTGCGTCTGTGGCAGCTAAGATGGACCCACGAGCGCATAAAACAATCTCACCACTTGACACTTCATCATTGCGCTATATGCAATAATGCCATGGACCGCCTCGAAGCCATGCACGTCTTCGTCACCGTGGCCGATCTGCGCGGCTTTGCGCCGGCGGCGCGCAAGCTGCGGCTGTCGCCTTCGGCGGTGACGCGGATGATCGCAGGCCTGGAGGAGCATCTCGGCGCGCGGCTGTTGCAGCGGACCACCCGGCAGGTGCGGTTGACCGACGTCGGCACCCGCTACCTGGAACGCGCCCGGCGCATCCTGGCCGACGTCGAGGAGGCCGACGGCTCGGCGCGCCAAGAACGCAACCGGCCGAGCGGACGGTTGGTGGTGTCGGCGCCGGTCGGCTTCGGCCGGCTGCATGTCGGACCGGTCATGACCGCCTATCTCAAGCGTTACCCCGAGGTTACCTGCGAATTGCGGCTCTCCGACCATCTCGTCAACCTGGTGGAGGACGCCGTCGATGTCGCGGTGCGGATCGGCCATCTCGCCGATTCCTCGCTCGTTGCGCGTCAGGTGGGGCAGATGCGGCGGATCGTGGTGGCCGCACCCGGCTATCTCAAGCGCCATGGCGAGCCGAAGACGCCGGACGCTCTATGCGAGCACCAGACGATCCAGTTCGGCCCCTGGTCCGAGTGGCGCTTCCTGCAAGACGGCCGCGATATCGAAGTAACACCGAGCCCGCGCTTTACCAGCAACAGTGCCGACGCGGCGCTGCAATATGCCGAAGCCGGCGGCGGCGTGACCCGCGTGCTGGCGTACCAGGCCGCCGAGGGCCTGAAGCGCGGACGGCTTAGGATCGTGCTCGCGAATTACGAACAGCCGGCGCTGCCGATCCATATCGTTTATCCGACCTCGCGCCTGCTCTCCGCCAAGGTGCGCGCGTTCATCGATCTCGTGGTGGAGACGACGGACTGGAGGTTTGGGTGACGGTTGCCGTCGTGGCCGGGCTTGTTCCGGCCATCCACGCGCCTCCACACGTGCAGGCCCGAAGACGAGGGATGTCTGAACTTCCTCCGAATGAGTGGACACCTGTAGTAGGCTCGTTGAGCCTGGAGGTGTTGAATGGAACGTGCACGTCGGTCGTTTACTGAAGAGTAC